>JALNXR010000034.1 GCA_023230265.1 Bacteroidales bacterium
GGATGCGGCAGGGAGGTTCTGGAGAATATTTTGGAGAAAAAGGTTCTCAAGAATCTTTTGGAGAAAAAGGAAAATTCTGGTAGACAGTTACCCGGTAATCTTATTTTATATTCCAGGCTGGAGCAAAAAGATCTTAAGGAGCTTTATCTCAGAAGTAAAGTCTATTGCCAGCTCTCCCGGAGCGAAAGTTTTGGTGTGGCAATGGCAGAGGCAATGTATTTTAATTGCATACCTGTTTACACCTCTGCCGGAGGTTTAAAGGAGGTTGCCGGAGAGTACGGATTTATGGTTTCGGGCAATGATCCGGACGAAATTTCAACTGCCATAAAAAGAGCCCATTCCACAACAGAAATTTCAGATAGCAGAGAGAGGATCGGCAGGCTGTTTACATATATACAAAGAGCAGAAAAAATCAACGACGAAGATTTTGTCATTGGCCTATAAATCTGATCGTTACAAAACACAAACTTTTTAAATTTAAAAGTTTGTACTTTGTAATTGTCTTAATATCATATGAATGACAAAATCTTCGTCGATGAACTCCAATAAAAAAAAGATGCACCGCTAGCGGTACATCTTAATGTTGACCTACCAGGATTCGAACCTAGACTGACAGAACCAAAATCTGAAGTGCTACCATTACACCATAGGTCAGCGTAATTATTTGTTTTACAACTATAAGAACTTTCTTTGTTGACCTACCAGGATTCGAACCTGGATTGTCAGAGCCAGAATCTGAAGTGCTGCCATTACACCATAGGTCAATGATACCGTTTTGGGGTTGCAAAGGTATTGCTTTTTCCGAAAAGTCCAAAATTTTATAGAAAGCTGAAATCCAGCACCCCCTGCCCCAGACTCCTGTATAACAAAATCCAGAAAATGTAACGGAGTGCTTTACCTATCAGCATATAAACCGCGCTTTTGTAAAAGTTGGCCCTGTAAAATCCCAGCGCAACCGCCATTACATCTCCTACAAACGGCAGCCACGTAAAGAGAGCCAGTAGAGCACCGTACTTATCCACCCTCTCTTTCTGTTTAAGCAGAGTCTCCTCCTTGATCCTGAACCACTTCTCTATCCATTCCCATTTACCTGCACGGCCTATATAGTAGGAGGTGAGGCCGCCCAGCCAGTTTCCGGCAGTGGCTGAAATAAGAGCCAGGGAATGATCCGCCCCGGCAATCAGAGCACCCACAATAAGAAAATCAGAGCTGAATGGCACTATTGTCGCAGCCAGAAACGAGCCCAGAAAGAGTCCCAGATATCCAAGATCACCCAGAAATTCCATAATTCATACGTTGAATTTCCATAAATCGCCTTTTGAAATTCCACAACTCACACGTCATTCCCTCTTTTTTCAGAAAAAAACCTGACGAGCAGTTCTGAGCACTCCTCTTTACAAATCCCCTCTTTTACCTCGCACTTTGGATGAAGCAGCGATGGGTTGAAAAGGGAGAAACCCCGCTTTGGATCGGCTGCACCGTATACCACCCTTTTAACCTGTGCCCAGTTGAGCGCTGCAGCACACATAGGACAGGGCTCCAGTGTCACATACAGAGTGCACTCATCCAGATATTTGCCCCCAATGCTGTCGGTTGTCATAGTGATTGCCTGCATCTCTGCGTGAGCTGTCGGGTCCCTGAGCAGCTCAGTAAGATTGTGGGAACGGGAGATGATTTTACCTCTGCAGACAATGACTGCTCCCACCGGAATCTCGTCTTTTTCATAAGCCTTACGAGCCTCTTTAAGAGCCTCTTTCATGAATTTCTCATCCTCAGTCACAGGTGACTTTAATTTTTCTACTTCTTCAATTATCATTATCCTGCCTCTTCAATTAACATTATCCTGCCACTTTAATTAAATTACTATGAATCTCAAATTAACACTGTTCAAACTCGCCAATTAATATCATTCTCTCCAACTAACATCATTCTATCTAATTAACATCATTCTCGACAATTAACATCATTCTCTCCAACTAACATCATTCTCTCCAACTAACATCATTCTATCTAATTAACATCATTCTCGCCAACTAACATCAAACTCTCTAATTAATATCATCCACCTTCTACAACTAAAAAATATCCTGCTTCCGCAATTTACAACTGTAAGTTTAAATAAAATTATACGATTATAGATAAAATTATTAAACGTTAATTTAAAATGGTACGGTTAATTGGAAATTGTGTGGTTAAATAAAAATTAAATATAGCAATTATTGTACGACATTTTGTCAGTAAGAATATTTGGCACCTCTTTTGTTTCTTTTGTTCCCGGATAACGAATAAAATATTTACCTTATAATTCTAAAACATTAATTATTATGAACATCAAACCATTAGCAGACAGAGTTTTGGTCGAGCCTAAAGAGGCAGAAACAAAAACCGCAAGCGGGCTTTATATCCCTGACACAGCAAAAGAGAAGCCCCAGGCAGGAAAAGTAGTTGCGGTAGGAAACGGCAAGAAAGATGAACCTATGGAGTTAAAAGTAGGTGACAATGTGCTTTACGGAAAATATGCCGGTACCGAAATCAATGTAGATGGAAAGGATTACCTTATGATGCGTCAGTCCGACATTCTTGCAATTGTTTAATTAAAAAAATCAAAAAACATACATAGTTATGGCAAAAGAGATAAAATTCAATATCGAAGCCCGCAACCTGATGAAATCAGGCGTGGACACCTTGGCAAATGCAGTTAAAATCACACTCGGGCCAAAAGGTCGCAATGTTGTGATAGATAAAAAATACGGTGCCCCCCAGATTACCAAGGACGGCGTTACTGTAGCCAAAGAGGTTGAGCTCGAGGACCGCTTTGAGAACATGGGAGCACAAATGGTAAAAGAGGTTGCTTCCAAAACAGCAGACCAGGCCGGTGACGGTACCACAACTGCCACAGTTCTCGCACAGTCAATAATCAATGTGGGATTAAAGAATGTAACCGCAGGTGCAAATCCGATGGACCTGAAACGCGGTATAGACAAGGCCGTTACATCTGTAGTTGCCTCCCTTAAGAAACAGAGCCAGTCAGTAGGTGACGATATCACCAAGATCGAGCAGGTAGCAACAATCTCTGCCAACAATGACACTGAGATCGGAAAGCTTATCGCTGAGGCAATGAGCAAGGTGAAAAAAGAGGGTGTGATAACAGTTGAAGAGGCTAAAGGCACCGATACAGAGGTTAAGGTTGTTGAAGGTATGCAGTTCGACCGCGGATACATCTCTCCCTACTTTATGACCAATCCGGAAAAGATGGAGGCTGTTCTTGAAAATCCGATGATACTTATCACAGACAAGAAGATCTCCTCTATGAAAGATCTGATGCCGATACTCGAGCCGGTTGCACAAAACGGAAAGGCCCTGCTTATCATTGCAGAAGATGTTGACGGAGAAGCACTTGCAACACTTGTCGTAAACCGTCTTCGCGGAACTCTCAAAATTGCAGCAGTTAAAGCTCCGGGATTCGGTGACAGGAGAAAAGAGATGCTTGAGGACATCGCCATACTGTCAGGAGGAACCGTTATATCAGAAGAGAAAGGATTGAGACTCGACGCAGCCACAATGGATATGCTCGGCCGTGCAGAGAAGATAACTATCGACAAAGAGAACACAACTATCGTTAACGGAGCAGGTGACAAGGATGCAATTGCAAAAAGAGTCGGCCAGATCCGCAAACAGATTGAGACCACAACCAGTGACTATGATCGTGAAAAACTCCAGGAGAGACTGGCAAAACTTGCCGGCGGTGTAGCGGTTCTCTATGTAGGAGCAGCTTCTGAGATGGAGATGAAGGAGAAGAAGGACAGGGTTGACGATGCTCTGAGTGCAACCCGCGCTGCAGTTGAAGAGGGTATCGTTCCGGGAGGCGGAGTTGCTTATATCCGTGCAATCAATGAGCTTAAAAAACTCAAAGGTGACAACGATGATGAGAACACCGGTATCCAGATCATCGCCCGCGCAATTGAAGAACCTCTGCGTATGATAGTTGAAAACGCTGGTGTAGAAGGAAGCATAGTTGTTCAAAAGGTTAAAGAGGGCAAAGATGACTTTGGTTACAACGCCCGCACAGATAAATTTGAGCATCTGCACAAAGCCGGTGTGATAGATCCAACCAAAGTTGCCCGTATAGCACTTGAGAACGCAGCTTCTGTAGCCGGAATGTTCCTGACTACCGAGTGTGTACTGGTTGAGAAGAAAGAGGAGAATCCTGCCCCGATGCCCAACCCCGGAATGGGTGGAATGGGAGGCATGATGTAACCCTCTGACAGAGGGATGTGATCTTCTTTATATGAATGATACGATCTTCTGACAGAGTGATTCGATCCTCAGCAGGAAGATGAAATCCTCGGCAGGAAGATGCGCTCTTTTGCATGAAGAGAAATAAAAAAGGAAGCCGGTTCAGAAAATTCTGAACCGGCTTTTTCGTTTATGAACTTTTCAATCGTGAACTGATAACACTAATATTTCATGTTTTCAGTTCACAGATATAATAAAAAGATTTAATTGGACTATTTCATAAGGACGGACATACATATCTAAAGTTTCCAAATTAATGGTTTTGTTAGTCGTGGAAATGCCACATACAAAAGTTTCCTGCATTAAGTTTCCTAAATAAATGGTTAAGAGCTTCAGCCTAAAAGAGCTACATGTTAGCAAATTTTGCAACTTGTTGTTATTGAACGGAAAAGATTAATTTCCAAAAAGTATAGTTTTTAGGAAAATCAATACAGTGCTTATAATCTGCGCTCTACAAAATTTGCTTACATCAAAAAGTTTTCCGGATGAACCAGTTTTCATCTCTTGCGATCTCAGCAATTGCTCTCCCTGCAAATATACCTTTTGGGGAACTTTAACATAAAAACCTTTATAAATAGAAAAACCATAAATAGAAAAACCATAAATAGAAAACCTTTTCAATAAATAAATTTGTTTTTGGGCATATGTTCATTATATTTGTAATGAGAATATAACCATTATGCCAAGGCCGAAATTAATCAGAAAAGTAAGTAACTTCCCTCATTTCAAGGGATTCAGACCTATCGGAAACGAGAAAAGCGATCATACTATAGTATTGAATTTCGAGGAATACGAAGCTATCCGACTCAGCGACTACGAAATGTTAGGACAGCATTGTGCTTCAATAGAGATGGGGGTTTCCAGATCAACATACGCAAGAATTTATGAATCAGCCAGAAGAAAAATTGCAGAAGCTTTCATACTCGGCGAACCTCTGGTATTTGAAGGGGGTAAAGTCTATCTTGACAGCGAGTGGTACAGATGCCACACCTGCAAATGTATATTCAACTTCCACCATCAGGGTAAAGCTGAGAGATGTTCACTCTGCGGATCAAAGGAGATTGATGAATATGCCCGGGAGATTGATGAGTACGCACAGAAACCGGATGAATGTAGCCAGGGCGAGAGGAGGCATCGCCATTCCGGTGGCAGAAAAAATTTAAATCACAGGCTGTAGGGAGAATATTAATATTTAATGACAGATTACTAAAAACAAAGACTAAGCAACATAGACAAAACATCAAAGACAAAGCAACAAAGACAAAGCATCAAAAACAAAACATCAAAGACAAAGCAACATAGGCAAAACATCAAAAACAAAACATCAAAGACAAAAAGCAAAAACCAAGAGCAAAACCAAGAGCAAAAACCAAGAGCAAAACCAAATATTAAAAAGACTAAATATAAAAGACCAAGCATTAAAAAGACAATTATGAAAATTGCAATCACATCCACCGGAAACACACCGGAATCTTCACTGGACAGCCGTTTTGGCAGATGCTCCTATTTTGTAATTTACGACACAGAGCTTAAATCAACTGAGTATATTCCAAATCCTAACAAGGAGAGCCTTGAGGGGGCCGGAATAGCCTCTGCAAAATTTGTGGCATCAAGAGGTGTGGAGAAGGTGGTATCAGGAGAGTTCGGGTTTAAGGTAAAAGAGCTCTTTGACAGTTTAAAAATTGAGCTGATAATAATAAAAGAAGAAAAAAAGCCGGTTACAGAGATAATCGGATTACTTAATAAAAACCTATAAAATTTACAATTATGCCAGGTTTAAACGGAAGTGGGCCGCAGGGTGACGGTCCGATGACCGGCAGAGGAATGGGCCGGTGCAGGAATAATAATACAGATAATAATCAGCCGGATGGATTTCAGCCGGGAGACCCGGGTATGGGCAGAGGACTGGCCGGAAGAGGATCTAAGAGCAGGGGTATCATGGCCGGAAGAGGAATCTCTGCGGGAAAAGGTTTTTCTGCAGGAAGAGGACCATCTGCAGGAAGAGGACCATCTGCAGGTAAAGGAGCCGGTTTCAGACACCGTTCCGGAAGAGGAAATTAAAACATATTAAAATAATTTATGAAAAGAAAAATTGCTATTCCATTGGAAAATGGAGTTTTGTGCCAGCATTTCGGCCATTGCACACAGTTTTCGGTAATCGAAACAGATGATAATACAATTACAGGTCACATAAAGGTTACTCCGCCACCTCACGAACCCGGACTGCTTCCCTCATGGCTTGCAAAGATGGGAGTGACCAATGTTATAGCAGGAGGTATGGGAAAACATGCCATTGACCTGTTTGGTCAGAACAAAATTGATGTGTGCACCGGGGTTCAACCTAAAGCACCTGAAGAACTTGCAATGGAATTAATTAAGGGAGAACTGAAACAGGGCAATAATAGTTGCGATCACTAGTCATACTTTAAATGTTTCTGTAAAGTTTTTAAAGAAAAGAGATTAACCTGATGAGAATAGCAATTGCCAGCGGTAAAGGGGGTACAGGAAAAACACTTATCTCCACAAATCTGTTTTATGTCCTTAAAGAAACCGGCAACGATGTAACTCTGGCAGATTGTGATGCAGAGGAGCCCAATTCGGCAGCTTTTTTTAATTGCATTAAATTGTCTGCCAAAGAAGTTGTGCAAAAAACTCCTGTAATAGATCAAAATCTTTGTACCTATTGCGGTAAATGTGAAGAGTATTGCAGCTACAATGCTATTTTTCTGGTTAAAGAGAGAAAGCTGATTAAAGTAATGGAGGATCTCTGCCATGGTTGCGGTGCATGCAGTTATGCCTGTACTTACGGAGCGATAACCGAAAAGGAGAATTCACTTGGGGAGGTTATCAGATTCAATCATCCTTCTGATTTAGATACCGGCAGGGATTCTCTGATAGTAGAGGGAAGAATGAGAATCGGAGCTTACACTCCCGTACCCATAATAAAGGCTGCTGTCAGAGAAGCCGGAACTGGTGTGAGAGAGTCAGGCACTGGTAACAAAGGAGTTATAAATGAGGCTTTTGTAATACTGGATTCCCCTCCCGGCACTTCCTGCCCTTTTATTCACACTGTTTCATCAGCAGATTTTGTTCTGCTGGTTACCGAGCCAACGCCTTTTGGGGTGAGTGATCTCAAGATCTCGGTCTCAATACTCAGGAAACTGAATAAACCATTTGCAGTAATTGTGAACCGGGCTGGTCTTGGAAGCAGAGATGTCTATGATTACCTCTCAAAAGAAAATATACGACTTGCAATGGAGATCCCTTTTGACAGGGAGATAGCCGGAATCTACTCAGAAGGGGGAATTGTTGCCGCTAAAAAGGATGATCTAAGAAAAAAATTTGAAAAACTGGCTTATTCAATTACTGAACAAAAATTTAACAACTGAACAACAATTAATAACAATCAATGGAAATAGCAGTGATCAGCGGGAAAGGAGGGACAGGTAAAAGCAGTATTACAGCAGCTTTTGCAACACTGGGTAAAAAGGTTCTTCTGGCTGACTGTGATGTGGATGCCGCAAATATGCATCTGATTATGAACCCCTCTGTTGAGGAGAGCACTGTTTATGTATCAGGCGAGAAAGCTGTTATCAATCCCCTTTTGTGTGCTGTTTGCGGTTTGTGTTATGACTATTGCCGCTTTGATGCAATATCCTTTTCAGACGGAAAGTATCATATTGACGATGTTGCCTGTGATGGTTGCCGGCTCTGCACCAGAATCTGTCCGGAGGGTGCCATAAGTATGGTAAAAAACGATAAGAGCAGGATGTATTCGGGATCATTCAGAAACGGCAAAATGGTGTTCGGACTTTTGGAGCCGGGAGAGGAGAACTCCGGAAAGCTGGTGGCAATGATACGGGAAAAGTGCAGAAAGGTTTCTGAAAAAAACAATCTGGATACAACAATTATTGATGCTCCTCCGGGAATAGGTTGTGCTGTAATTTCATCAATTACCGGCACAGACAGAGTTTTCATTGTCACCGAGCCATCTTTGTCGGGATTCAGCGATCTTAAAAGAGTTCTTCAACTGATAGAATCTTTTGGAATAAAAAGGAGTGTGATAATAAACAAATACGATTTATGCCTGCCTGTTTCAAAAGAGATCGAAAATTTCTGTCTTAAAGAGGGCATTGAAATTTCCTGTAAACTTCCTTTTGAGCCGGAGGTGGTTAATGCAATGATAAATTGCCAAAGCATAACGGAGTGGAGGCCGGAATGCGAGGTAAGCAAAATTTTAAAAGAGATATGGAACAAGCTGCAACAAGAAAACTTAATTGACTGTAAAGATTAACAGCACTAAAAAATAAAGATGCCATAAGGTATAAGGAGTGACAATAACATATAATAAACAATAACATAAAATGGAAGAGAATCAATCGTTCGAAAAAACCAAACTTAAAAACATCAATAAGATAATTGTAGTTGCATCAGGCAAAGGCGGGGTCGGGAAATCAACAGTTGCAGCCGGTATTGCAATGAGCCTTGCCGGAGAGGGGCATTCGGTAGGCCTGCTGGATGCAGATATTTACGGACCGTCGGTTCCCCTGATGTTCAATCTAAAAGACAAAAAGCCATTTGTGACAGAAAAAGAGGGTGTTGAATACCTGATCCCCTTCGTTAAATTTGGAATAAAACTTATGTCAATCGGATTCCTGATTGACGGAAAACAACCTGTCATCTGGAGAGGTCCACTGGCAGCCAATGGATTGAAACAACTGATCAACAACACATTTTGGGGTAATCTGGATTATCTGGTTATTGACACACCTCCGGGCACAGGAGATATTCATATAACGCTTCTGCAAAGCTTTGAAGCAGATGGAGTTGTATTTGTAACTACTCCGCAGCAGGTCTCTGTAGCCGATGTCGAGAAAGCAATGAATATGTATAACAATAAAACCATCGGCATAAAGATACTCGGAGTGGTGGAAAATATGTCATGGTTCTCCCCCTCTATACATCCTGACGAAAAATATTATATCTTTGGGAAAGGTGGAGGAGAAAAAATCTCTGCAGATTTTAACATCCCACTTCTGGCTCAGATACCTGTAACCGAGACAATGTGCGATACATGTGACCAGGGTAAAATGGGTGATTTGCTCTCTGACAAACAGATTAGTGAAGCATTCAGGAAACTTACAGATTCTCTGCCTTAAAAACTTAAAACATTAAACTTATGAACACAAGAATAGTAGTCATAGGTGGATCTGCCGCCGGTCCCAAAGCCGCCTCAAAGGCAAGAAGAATGGACGAAAATGCAGAGATAACGATCATACAGAAAGCATCGGATCTCTCAATGGCCTCGTGTGGTTATCCCTATTATATCGGAGGTTTTTTTGATGACCGGGATCAGCTTTTATGTTCTCCGGCAGGAGTTGTAAGAGATTCTAAATTCTTCTGGAATGCAAAAAAGATTGAAACCAAAGTCAGATGTGAAGTTCAATCAATTGACAGAAAAAAGAAGATAGTAAATTACATTAATCTGGATAACGGAAAAATAAACAATTCATGAACCTGAAACTATGAGCCTGTTTGAAGAACTAAAAAAAGATTTAAGATTCGCCGAAGGTCTGAACGGATGTATCAGTTGCGGAACCTGTACTGCAATTTGTCCGGCAGCAGAGGTGAGCGATTATGACCCCAGGGTGGTGGTTGAAATTGTTCAGCGGGGCGACGACAAGGAAATTGAAGAGTTGCTCAAGGGAGATATGATATGGAGGTGCGGAGAGTGTCTCTCCTGCAAAACCCGTTGTCCAAGGGGCAATACTCCCTGCTATATCGTACAGGCTCTCAGGGCTATGTCTATTGAAAAGGGTTATTTTATTGAGAGTGAGCAGGGCAGAAGACAGCTTGCGATCAAGAGAACAGTGGGAGATCATATTCTCCAATACGGTTATTGTGTATACATTGATGAGGTTGACAATGGTATGTATCCGGAACAGGGCCCTGTATGGAAGTGGATGAGAGAGAACAGAGAATCTATACTTGCCAGGCTTGGCGCCAATTACAACAAATATGGAAGCGGGGCACTCAGAAAAACGGCAAAGGAGTCATTGGAAGATCTGCAGAAAATCTTTGATGTTACCGGGGGGCAGGCAAGAATGGATAAGATAGAGAAATTAAGCAAGGAGGTTGCTGATCGTGACGGTATAGAGTTCTCAGAAAAGAGGGATGAATATTTTATGAAAGTATATCAAAAGTAGGGTGAGTATGGGAAAGATTACACATAACAAAGCCTGGGAAGGCTATCAAAAGGAGATTGCCGACGACAAGTTTTACTTTGCAAGAAGCTGTATCCGCCAGAATATTTTTCCTGCAGCAGAAGATTTGTTTATGAGAATCATCAGAGAGGTTGCCGGAAAAGATATTTATGACGATCCCCGCCAGACAACCTGTACAGGAATAGCCTATCACTCAGGGATTATTCCTGTGGAGACCACTATGACAGTGGTTGCAAGACAGTTTTCCCTTATGACAGAAGCCGGATACGAAAATTTCACCTGCTCCTGCGTCACCTCTTTCGGAATATATATGGAGATGCTGGAGACATGGAAACACCATCCGGAAAAACTCGAACAGACAAGGGAGGCTCTTTATAAGGCAACCGGAAGAACCTTTGAAATCCCTAAAAACTTTGTACATACCAGTGATCTTATCTACAAGTTCAGAAAGGAGATCGGCGAAAAGGCCAAATACCGGCTGACCAACCGTTTCACCGGGGAACCACTCAAAGTTGTGGATCATATCGGCTGCCATTATTCAAAGATTTTCCCCAGTGAAGGTATCGGCGGCGCGGAGTTCCCTTATGTACTTGCCGGACTGACAGATGAATGGGGAGGAGAGCAGGTTGATTATCCGGAGCGCCGCCACTGCTGCGGTTTTGGCTTCAGACAATACCTGCTTAAATCGAACAGGGGTTACTCTGTTACCAACACAAAAAAGAAGCTGGACTCAATGAAGCCTTACAAACCTGATGTTATTATCACCAACTGCCCGGGTTGTAATTTCTTTATAGACCGATGGCAATATGTTATCTCTGAGATGGATGGCACTACATACGGAGAAGATGGTTTCGGGATACCGGTTCTTACATACGAGGAATTAGCGGGAGTGCTCCTGGGTTACAATCCGTGGGATATCGGACTGCAGGTTCATCAGGTGGCTGTGGAACCACTTCTTGATAAACTTGGAGTGGAGTTTGATCCTGATAAAAAGTATCTCGGAAAAGACGGAGAATTTATCGGGAGGCCTGATTCCCCCTCAGTCCTTAAAACTGACTATAAATCACTTAAACCTGTTCTTAGTTAAAACTTATACTAAGTTAAACCGATACTAAGGTGAAAATTGTCACCCTCGTTGAGAATTGCGTCCAGAAAAGAGGCCTGCTTGCCGAGCACGGGCTCTCATTCTACATTGAAACTTCCGGCATTGAGAGTTCCCGCCAAAAAATTCTGTTCGACACAGGTCAAAGCGATATTTTAATCCACAATGCAAAACAACTCGGAATAAATATTGCTGATATTGATACAATTATAATCAGCCACGGCCATTATGATCACACAGGGGGGCTCTCTTCCCTTCTCAAAATCAACAAAAAAGCTCAGGTTATTGTAAAGAGGAATGCTCTCACTCCAAAATACAGGCGATTGTTATATCCTAAAGGGCAGGTTCCTGAAACCTCCTCATTAACAGGGAGGGTCACAGAGATAACATCTCCGGTGGAGTTGGCAACCAACCTTTTTATTATGCCGGATATTACTGTAAGCAATCCTGCAGATACCAGCTATGACGGAGATGACAGGTTTGAGGATGAACTTTTCCTGGCATTCAAAGGAGGTACCCATATCTCGGTAATAAGCAGCTGCTCCCACAACGGAATCACAAATATTGCCGGTACAGCCTCTCATTTTTTTTCTCTTCCCTTGGATCTTATCATCGGAGGGTTTCACACGAGGGCAGCTTCAACGGAGAGGATAAGAAGCATAATAAACGCCCTAAAAACTCTCTCCCCGCGCTCAATAGGTGTATGCCACTGCACAGGGATTGATAATTATTTGTTAATCAGAAAGGAACTTACTGATATCAATGTCTTTTACAATCAGACCGGGAACTCTGTCACAATAAATTCTTAATTTAGCCGTAGGGTATCCTTAAGGATAAGCGGTATATTAACAAAGGCTAAAGATTTTGGGTAAAGAGGAGTTTAAAAAGCTTTTTGAAATGCATTTTGATGCAATAAGGCGATATTTGTACTATCGGTGCTCAGACGCCGACCTTGCATCGGATGTTGCACAGGATCTCTTTACCAGGATATGGGAAAAGGGGATGGATATTGACCCCAATACCGATAAGGCTTTACTTTACAAAATGGCTTCTGACATGATTGTTACCAAACTAAGGAGAAAAAAGGTTGAGTTGAATTACATCAGCTCAATTGTTCCGGATGACATTTCCCACATAGCCCGGTACAACGGTAATAATACAGAATATAACGAGCTGGCTAAACAATATTCCGACGCCCTGGTTTCTATGCCTGAAAAACAAAGAATTGCATTCCTTTTGAGCAGAAACGAGAATCTCAAATACCATGAGATCTCACAAAGACTTAATATCAGTGTAAAAGCAGTTGAGAAGAGGGTTAGCGGAGCCCTTGAAATACTTAGAAAAAAATTATCTGATTAACCCGGATTGCCATGAAAAATAACTTTAAAATAGAACCTAAGTTCAGCAAAAGCAGCCGGGAGATATGGGATAATTT
>JALNXR010000314.1 GCA_023230265.1 Bacteroidales bacterium
CAATCATAAACTTTCCGGAAGTGTTGAATTCTATAACAAAGACTCTTATGATGTGCTTTCATATGCAACAGTACCTACAATCTCACAAGGAAATAATAGCGTAATGTTTAATAACGCAGAAGTACTCAATCGAGGAGTTGAATTGTCGATAAGTTCTAATTTGCCTATTACAAGCAATTTAAGGTGGCAGGGAAATATCAACTATTCTTACAATAAGAATAAAGTAACAGCATTTTATGAAGAAACACCGATTTCACCACGAGCGCCTGGTTTGATTGAAGGTTATCCGATGTGGAGTATTTTAGTTTTAAAGCCAGCAGGTTATACAGCTGAGGGGTACATTAAACTGCAAGGCAAAGACGGTACGCAAGAGACAATACTAGATAATGTATCATCTCATACTTCAGACATGATACAACGACAGGATCCCAAAAACATAGAAAATAATAATTGGTTTTACTACTTGGGGAGCTCCACACCAAAGAGCAACATTGGTTTTAGTAACCAGTTTGAGTGGAAAGATTTAACTTTCTCTTTCATGATAACCGGGCGATTTGGATATTATGTAAGAAGAGGTGATGAATTTAACACAACAAATCTTGTTGCAGCATCTTTCTCCAAGCAGTTAGACCATGCACTTGCAGTGTACGATGCAGGTTACGACAATCAAACAAGTTACTCTGCATATCCACTCTACAATGATGATAATTATCAGACTTATAAAAATATAGAAAAGAGTGTCAGTGAAGCAAGTTATATGTTTTCTACTAACTACATAAAAGGTGATCATATACGCCTCAATGAAATTTATGTAGGTTATGAACTACCCGAACGTTTGCTTTCTCACCAAAGTGCATTTAAACGTATTAACATATATGCACAGGCAACTAACTTGGGAATAATTTGGAGTAGTAATAAAGAGATAGATCCGGACTATCGTATAGGCATGATAAGACCTATGCCTACATTTATGATCGGATTGAAAGTAAACTTTAAGAATAGGTAATAAAATACAGATGAAAATGAAAAACAAGATATTTTTAATAATCTCGGTTATTGCAACGATAGTAGGATTTTCCTCTTGTGAAAATTTTCTCGATGAAACACCAAATAAGTCGGGTAGTGCATATATTTACCACATGGATCAACTATATGGTTTGACAGGTTCAGTCAACCTCTACTTAGGTAATGGGCTTTCGGCAGATAATGCCATTAACAATGGTGAATCGGCTTTCTATATGTCAGAGCCATATTTAATGAGTGATGCAATAGAAATTACACCTGATTACTACTCTCATAATGGTGTTGGCGGTATTGATCCAATTAGAAACTATAAAATTTACAGTTGGGACAATAGTATTCGAGACAATGAGATTTTAGATCTTACGTGGAGGGCAGCTTATGAACGTATTTATAGATTCAATACAGTTCTTGAAAACCTTGATAGAGTAATTCAGACAACTGAAGTTATTCGTAATCAGGTTGAAGGTGAAGCTCGTTTCGGGAGGGCATATTTTCACTTTATGTTGTTGACACAGTATTGCCAATGGGGTGAGGAAACACCCGGCATCGGTTATCGAGAAGGAACTAATCCCGATGAAATACCTGAAAGAGAAACGGTAGGTTATACGATGAAGCGCATTTATGAAGATCTGCAACTAGCAGAAGAGTGTTTACAAAAAGCAGGACGTACACAATTCAATTTTTCTACCAATACACGTCCAACATTACCCACTGTTCAGGCCTTCCGTGCACGTGTAGACCTTTATCGAGGTAATTATGAGTCTGCACTAGAGAATGCTAACGCTGCATTAGAGGCTCACAGCGAACTCGTGAATCTGAATGCCGATGTGAATCATATGATGATGGAGATTCCCAATAGCCTTATGTTAATGGATAAAGATGGAAATATGACCTTTAAATCGACAACTATGTTGCCTATGTTAATGAATACACCAGGGCGTCCATTTTTGGAGTATAAAGAACTTTTCTTACCTAATGCCTCTTCTACGATGATGTGCGGTTCTTGGATTCCGATTTCGGAATCATTTAGTAACCTTTGGGATAAAAACTTTGATCTTCGTTGGCAGAAGTTTTATAACATACATTATTACTATTTGATGATGTCACCAATAATGGGTTATGGTATGATTCCATGGTCAAACGGACAATATCTAAGAGAATTAGATTTTCATACATTTTGCCGTTTTTACACCTATGGAGCCTATGCCGGACAGATCGTCGGTATGACTACAGCAGAAATGTATTTAATCAAAGCTGAATGTATGGTGCGTACCGGCGCTTCTGAATCAAATGTGGCTGAAGTGTTGAAAACTTTGCGACGTACACGTTTTTCAAATCAAGCTGTAGCAGATAATATCGGCGGTACAGTAAAAGATGTCCTTGATGAACGTTTCCGTGAAATGGGAGCATTCTGGAGATTTTTCGATATTAAACGTTTAAATGGTGCGGAAAATGCAAATATTGAAATTCGTCGTAAAGTACTAGCTGATCCAACAAACCCTAATGCAATTATTGATTTGGTTATACCTGCTAATGACCCACGTTGGGCAATGCCTATTTATCAAACACAGTGTGAATTGATGGGTTGGCAACAGAATGTTGGCTGGGAATAGATACAGTTTCTAATATTTGAATCAAAAAGTAATGAGATTATCAATTTTTTTTACAGCTATATTTTTTATCTTGGGGGCTTGTACAGAGAAAAGTCAAAACGCATTTACTCTTACCGGAAAGATTAATGGTTTGGATGGCGAAAATATCTATTTGTTGTACTACCCTGATTACTCAGACTATACAACGAATATCAATCAACGTATTGATACTACTGTTATTGTC
>JALNXR010000315.1 GCA_023230265.1 Bacteroidales bacterium
AACAAACTCAACCAATACACTGCAATTGACAGTGGCTTATCCGCGTTCCCCACCCACGATACCGACGGAAATTTAACATGGGACGGCCAGCAGTGGGCTCACTTATGGGATGCCGAAAACCGTCTGATTGCCTCAGCCCCTAACTACTGGGGCACCACCAACGGAACAATCCGCATCGACTACACCTACGATTATATGAACCGTCGCGTATCCAAGACCACAAGCATGATGGCCGGTCGCAGCGTTTCATTCCCGCCGTCACCGCTCGATCCACAAGGCTCATGGAGCGCACTGGAAACCCGCCGCTATATCTGGGATGGTTGGAATATCGCTGCGGAGATCATCATTGACCAAACCATCTTCACAACCAATATCAGCTACTACACGTGGGGTTTAGATTTATCCGGCACCCTACAAGGAGCTGGTGGTGTTGGTGGTCTGTTGTGCGACACGAAAGTTACAAGTTTAGGAACCAACACCTATTACGCTTTTGGTGACGCAAACGGAAATGTGACGGAATATATTGATAACACCGGAGCGGTTAAAGCGTATTATGCATACTCTGCATTTGGTGAAACAACCGCTCAGTCTGGTTCAATGGTGAATGATTTTACCCACCGCTTTAGCACCAAGCCGTTTGACAAAAAAACGAAATTGATTGTATATGAGCTGCGTTATTACAAGGCTCCATTGGCGACATGGCTCTCGCGGGACTCGATTGGAGAACAAGGGGGAGGTAATCTTTATGGGTTTGTTTACAACAATTCGATATGCCTTTTTGATGTTCTTGGTCGTGAGGCTTCTGGAGGAAAGGGCGGAGTAACTGGCAGTGGTGGGCCTAAGAAAAATTTTAACCTCTGTAAGTGCGTGGTGGTGCAAAAACAGATTGTATACAGAAACACATGGTTTGGTAAATTGTCGTATGATGATATTTTTCCTCCAAATTCAAAACCCTACGGAAAGAAGGAATGGAAGTGTCCAAAAGCATATAAAATCCTTATAACGATAAAACCCAAAGGTGGATTTGGAAATAGATATCAGCCAGGAGGTGACAAATGTGCAGTGTGGAATGGAGAGACACCAACAGGCGGCCTAGGTGGCGGCATGAATTCTTTACGGTTTAAACCTCAGGTGTTCTTTAGTGGTGGCAATCGAGGAAATGCTGCACCAGTTCTCTGGGGATATTACTTTCATCCCGACGAAGGCACAGCTCGCGAAACAGCGGTGGAGTATCCTATTCGATCAGGGGACACCTCCATTTCAGTAAGTATAAATATACTTGATCTTACAGAGAACGAAGAGCTAGGCGGTAGCGCATATTGTCGCTTAGAAGCAGGCAAGAGCAATGTTTCAACACTTCATATAACATACTAGGGTCAATTAGTAAGCCATTTTTATGGTTAGTCATGGGGTAAGAAAAAATGAAATACAAGAAAAAATGGTTGTCAATACTTTTTTTGGCAACGATGATGGTTCTGAACACAGGATGCGATTCATTAGAAGTGAAAATGAAGCGCTGGGGTGAACAACATGATGTTGCGAAGCTTGAAAGAATGTTGTCCAATAAGCGAATCAATATTCGTCTTTATGCAATTAGTTTGTTGGCTCAAACGCGTCACCCAGGTGCTCTTAGACCATTGATTGATTGCTTGCAGGATAATAATGGAGAAATTCGGCGTTATGCAGCACAAGGATTAGGCTGGCTAGGTTCAAGTGGCGTTGTTGATAAACCAACCGTTACACAATTAGCAAATATTCTTCGAAACCCTAACTATGTATCACGTCATGATATTATATTTGCGTTAGGGCGTTCAGGCCTTCCAAATGCAATTGTGCCACTGGAAGAAATGCTACATGACAAAGATGTTGTAATTCGAAAATCGGCGGTTGATGCACTTGAATGCCTTGTTAGAGAAAGAAAGTATCCTTGCAGTCAAATTGGCCCTGTAGAATATTCTGTTATTACCAATTTACTAGAAACTGTAACGGTGCCTTAGTTCAATCGCGCCAAAGGATCTTTTAGAGATGCCCACGATAACAACTCGGTAGACTTTAAGATGAATAAAGAACACTATATAAAAGGTTGTCAATCCGCCTTTGGTCAAGACCTCGCATATGAAAAAGCGGGGCATCCAGAGTACACCTTTATGCTTTGCGGTGAGTTTTTGCTAATTCATACAGCACTCGTTTTCATGTTTAAATCTTATCAAATCCGTGCAATGGATTATTATAAAAAGATGAAGTCTTTTTATTGGGATTGTTGTCGCATTGAAAAAAGCGTAGCGCGCGGCGGAGCAGTCACAGCTTACAACGAATGGCCCAGCAACCCCGCCGACTCCGAAGTGGTGTATCTATCGCAGGGTCAGCTCCCCGGTGCCGACGGAAACCACCCCGCCCACTATACCCATACCGATGCCATTGGTCGTGAAATCGAGAGCGCCAGCTACGTGGCCGATCCCCAGTTCGGCTATCATTTCGGTTATGCAGAGCAGGTCACCAAAACCGCCTATCCCTTCGGCACAGATAACTTCAGAGTCACAACCGACCCGCAGGGGATTTGCACAACCAACATCACAACCTGGAAGGCTGCCACCAACATCACAGTAACAAGCAGAGCGGGGATCACCACCACCACCGAATCTATCGCAGGCGGTGCAAAAATCACAACTACCGAATGGACAGATTCCGTCTCAGGCATAAGCCACGCAAAAGAGACGAAGACGGAATCTGATATGTAAGCGTCTTAACTTTGACCTATTGTAAGCTGGGCCGGTAGTGTTAACCGGTCATGGACTGTGATTGGCGGGCTGCAAGCCACTTGGCCGGTGTCAGTTCCCGAGCCTGATGGTTTGTAATAT
>JALNXR010000316.1 GCA_023230265.1 Bacteroidales bacterium
TTTTTCAAGAAATTCTGAACTCGAATTTCTGGTATATACTGCTATCACCTCTACCTTCCCGCGAAACTTGTCAGCAATCTGCTTTAGATCAGGTATTATTTTAATACAACCCGGACAAGTGGTCTCTGAGATATCGACCAAATAGACTTTACCCTTTTCAAAGGCGGGGACGGGAGTGCCCTTTATCCATTTCTGGATATGAACTAAATCAGGGGCTTGCTCACCAATTTTTAAGGTTTTTGAACCTGGTCTCTGGGAGTATACTATAAAGGTGCCACCAAGAATCAGTGAAAGAATAATCAATATTTTTTTCATCTTTTTTAAATTAAGTATTTACTGAATTAATATTCACGTCAACATCTGCTTTGTTGTCTACAACTGCGGGATGAATGAAATTTCCCCAAACTCACATATAAACTCCACGGTTTGCGGAGGCCGGCATTGCTCATCATTGCAGGCCATGAATGTAATTTTTCCTTTAAGAACAGTCGAGGTGCGTTTTTTTAGCTTTATCTTTTGCACAAAATCCTGCTGTAAACCGATCTCTTTAACTACTCCTTTCAATATGACAAGGGGATTTTCCTCAAATGTGAAGCTTGTGGGCACATTTATTCCCCCGGAAACCTCCAGAGAATAAATATGCCACGATTCCTGAACTTTGGGAGTGAAATGAACCTCGTAGGTCTTCCCTGAGATTTTTTCACATCTGATTTCCCATTTAACAACATCCTGTGCTCTGCTTATAAATGAAAAACAAAGCATTGTAATTATAAAACTTGTTGCTTCCATTTTTTCCTACATTTCACTTCTTCCCCAACATCAGATAGACATATCCCCTGTGTACCAGTGTGGGATCTCCTCCTTTGTTCAGATATTCACTAAAACGGTATCTTCTACCTTCTGAGTCCGGGTTGCCGGTACGCATTGCTTCAACCTTGTCCTGTGACATGACCCCAGGGTTCTCCTTTATTATATCTGTATCTCTCTCCCATTTCCAGGAAAGATCATAGTTGAATTGCCCACCATTGGTAGTGGCTACACTTGTGCCTATCAAAAGATCATTTACGCCGTCATTGTTCCAGTCAGTTACAAACACTCTGAGCCAACTACCAGGGAAAGCCTTGCTATCGTCTTTAGTAGTAAATAAAGGAATCCCCTTTTCACAACGATAACCTTCTGTTGTTTGTACTCCACGGAAAAAGAGAACAGCATTTGAACCTTTTGAAAGATACCCGTTTGTAACCAATAAATCCAGCACACCGTCATTATCCCAATCAACTACATGGGGAACAGCATTTGCAACACCGGCGGGATACTTATCCAGAAATTCCTTTATTTCCCCAAGTTTTTCTCCTGTTGGTTCATATACTCTGAGAGGGTTACCCTCGGTATCCAGCAGAAATTCACGGTATGCAAATTTGGGAGAGGTCTTGGATCCTATGTTTTTACTAAGACGAAGGGCTGAACCTCCAACTATCATATCGTAGTCTCCATCTCCGTCAAAATCACCAAAACTGACTGCAGAATATGACCAATAACTCCAGCTATTCACGTCTTTGAGAGGGAGATTGGAATCTTTTTCCCCATTAGGATTACCCTCCTGCGGAAGCTTTTCTCCGGGAGAGAATCCTTCCTCACTACCCAAGAAACATGTTACCTCACCTGGACTATACTGTCCGGTGGCTATATCCTGATAACCGTCATCATTTAAGTCTACAATCTGTGGGGTAAACCCAAAGCAACAATGGGTATAAATTGAAAGGGGTGTACCGTTACAAACCGAATACGCCGAATATTTTGGCCGGGCATATTCAAAATTGTCACTGAATCTTGGTTCCTTATCAGTTCCGATATTCCGATACACCCTGACAAAGTTGCCAACAGCACGTTCTTTGTTCTCCAAACCGCTGCCAAACTCGCCGATCAAAAGATCCTTCTTACCGTCTACATTCCAACCGTGTCCATTCCAGTCGTAAACAGCAGGGGCGGCCCAACCCATGCCCTCTGACATAAGTGGCTCTGTCTTGCCCATAATAAGTTGAGGGGCGGATAGCTTTGGAGCTCCGGGGATTTCAGCAAAGATCAGTTTTGGGAAATCTACTAATGAGAGTGAACTGTTTTTTCTGACATCATTAGATTGTCCGCTGCTACTAATGAAAAAACAGCCTATGAAAATGAGCAGAAATACAAGTCGGGAGGGAATTAAAATATCTCTTAAAAAGAGAATATTATAATATGATTTAGTTTTCATTATTTAAAATTTCATTTCAAAAAATTATTGTAAAAGAGACTGATTCAGACTTAGGCTCAAGCTAAGATTCAGTCTCGGTCTCTTAATATTATAACAATAGACCCGCCGGTTAGGTAAAAATGGATACCGACGGGTCGTAAAGTGATTAATAACCGGGATTCTGCTCCAGGAAAGGATTCTTATTAAGTTCACTCTCGGGAATCGGGTACAGCAGATCGTCTGAAGTGAATCCTGGCTTGATTGCACTCAACACAGCCAACGCTTTGCCGGTACGCTTAAGGTCGAACCATCTGTGTCCCCATTCTGTAAAGAGTTCCACCCGCCTCTCCTGCATAATGGCATCTAGAAGAGCCGTTTTACTGATACTAGGATTGGTATTCGCTATCAATGGCAGTCCGGCTCTTGCACGAATGACATCCACATCGGCAATTGCCAGATCCAGCTTATTCTGCTGTGCCCTTGCTTCGGCACGGATCAGGTATTGCTCTGCAAGGCGTAATACGGTGGAATTTTCCTTACGGGAGTTATCAGGGTCTGATGTTGTGGATGAAGTGTAGGACCTATACTTATAAGGACCCATTACGCTTTTTCTATTA
>JALNXR010000317.1 GCA_023230265.1 Bacteroidales bacterium
GTTGGCATCATTAGTAAGTGCAGAAGGCAGCCCTGACCTTTCTGTCAGAAGTTTTGTGAAAGGGATTGCATTTGGCCCGGCCCAGATAATATTGACGGCATTTTCTATACAGCCGGTGTAATAATTGCCGTTAGGAGAGCCCACCCCGATCCCTCTGAGCTTGCCGGGCCAGGCTCCTGCCCTGGTGGCCAGTGAAATAATTGTATCAGAAAGTTCGTCAATATAAAGAAGAGGATCTGTATGTCTGTCTGATCTGATAGTGCCCTGTGCAAGCACTATTCCTCTTAAATCCACAATTCCTATTTTGGTTGTCTGCCCGCCGATATCCACACCGGCAACGTAGGGTTTGTCCATAGTCAAAAAATAATTAAAGGTAATTATGATGTAAAGATAAGCATGATCAATAGATAAGTATGACTAAGCGAAAAGGTAAACATTATCAAATAGAAAATACGATATTGATTTTTAGAAGAGATGACACATTGTTTCGCACAATTAATAATTTTTCAATTTTGCGAAATAGAACAAGTGTCTTTTTTAAATTAACCAAAATTGAATATAGTCAATTCCAGGATAATTGAAAAACACCTATATTTGCTCCCTTGAAAGGCCTCAACAGCAATATCCAGCCTGACTCTAAAACAAAATATTTTAAGGTGAAAAATCGTAAAATTTTAATCTTGCTAATATCAGGTGTATTCACAATCGCCTCCCTTACCGCTCAGGATAATGAAAAGAGAAATCTGATAAAGTTTGACGGCACATTAAAGACAAAATACGAATGGGCCTTCGAGACATCTCACGGACGCTTTTCTGTGAGAAATTCCAGACTCGGACTCTTTGGCGAAATATCTCCTTATTTATGTTACAAAACCCAGATTGAGCTGAGCAGCAACGGAAAGTTTGAGGTGCTCGACCTCTATGCAACCATTAAGCCGGTCAAAGGATTGCAATTTACGTTCGGGCAGTCGAGCATCCCTCTGTTCAACAGCTTCCAGACATCACCATCATCTATGCTGTTTGCCAACAGGAGTTTTGTGGTTAAGTACAATACAGGCAGCCGGGATATAGGGTTGCTTGCAACATATAACGCTGATGCCGGGGCTGTTCCACTGTCTATTGAACTTGGTGTATTTAATGGCTCCACCATCAACAATCCTGTCTGGACCGGAAGAGCATCTTTTGCAGGAAGAATATCAGCGGGAGGTATGCAAGGACTGAGAGCGACAGCCAAGATTCACACTTATCCTTATTCACTGACTCAGGATTATATTTTTATCGGGGCTGACCTGCGGTATTGCAAAGAGAGGATGAAGTTCCATGCTGAGGTGATGAACAGACACAACAAGGCTGACAGGGCAAACCGGCTGACTTCTCATATAGAAGGTGCCCTTTCAATGCCTCTTGCTAAAGGGAGGATTTTCAGGGAAATTATTCCCGCTCTCAGATGGGATACTATTACCGAAAGCCCGATAGATCAGGGACCGGATATCCACCGGATTACCGCCGGGCTTGGTTTTGGATTTACTCCCGGACCATTCTCTTCCCTTTTGAGAATCGACTACGAAAATTATTTTGTAAAAAATCCTTTATCTGAATTTCTCCAAACGGAGGAAAATGATTCTGACAAGATTACGGTTGAACTTATGATAGTTTTTTAATTGCTTATAATGATCTACTTTAAATTATGATTCGTATAACAAAATGTGGTTATGAAAAATAAAGCGTTACGCAACATATTGCTGTTTTTAATATTTATGGCAACCCTGCAGGGGATATTTCTGAACATAAGCGTTTCATCTAACGGAGAGGGCTTTGTGAATGGTTTGTATGTATTCAAATATTTCACCCTTCAATCAAACCTGCTGTTGATGCTATTTTCATGTGTAACTCTTATTTTGATTAATACCGGCAAGAGTGTCGGACAGGAGAGTATTATCAGTCGGGAGAAGAGAAGCAAGTATGGGAAGATGAATGAATGGATTGACAAATTGCTCTCTCCGCTCTTATCCTACATTCTGCTCACAGGAATAACCTACGCACTTATTATTGCACCAACAGCCAATCCTGAGGGGCTGGCAAAAATCTCAACAATCCTCCTTCATTATGTCTCTCCGTCTCTGGCGATAATCTACTTTATTCTCTTTGAGAAGAGACGGATTGACTACAGAGAGATTGCCCTTTGGATTATTTATCCAATTGTATTTCTCGGATGGGGTCTGTACCTGGCAATAATAAAAGGAGACTATCTATATCCCTTTTTCGATATCGAAAAGCTGGGTTACAAGATAATCCCCTATCTTTTTGCAGTGACACTCGGCGGTATTCTGCTGGATATTGCGGTTGTGTTTGTAAACCGCCGGCTTAATCCTAAGAGTAAAAACTAAACCGGCACAAACAATCCGGTAATTATCCTCAATAGTTAATCCAGAGAGTGAATAGCCAGGCCGCTCCTGAGTTTAGGTTCAAACCAGGTGGTTTTTGGAGGCATGATATTACCTGAATCAGCAATATCGATAAGCTGCCTCATAGAAACAGGATATAGAGCAAAGGCAGCAACCGTTTCACCTGAATCAACCCTTTTCTTCAACTCGGCCAGTCCGCGGATACCTCCTACAAAGTCTATTCTCTTTGAAGTTCTCAGATCTTTTATATCCAGAAGCTTATCAAACACAAGATTAGAAAGAATAGTCACATCAAGAACTCCAATAGGATCGTTGTCATTGTATCTTCCCTCTTTTGTGGCCAGAGAGTACCATCTGCCCTGAATGTACATAGAAAAAGTGTGTAATGTTTCAGGGACAAAAATCTTAGTTCCCATATCCTTAACCACAAAATC
>JALNXR010000035.1 GCA_023230265.1 Bacteroidales bacterium
TCTTAACAATCTGGCACCCATAGGAGAAGATGTTCTGTCAACAACATCCAGAAGAGATTTTCCGTCGTGCTGGAAAGTATTGAACACCTCCAGATTTCTAAAGGTAAAGCGGTCTATCCAGACATAATCCTCCCGGTCTATCCTGGATATGGAACTAATGTGTGAAAGCCCCTCGTGACGTGTGAGTTCCAGGTAATAGAGAACTGCTCCGGCGGCAGTGACAGCCAGGGGATTGTCATCTAATCCGAAACCCTTGAGAGTGTTTACCCCAAAATGGTTGCAAAGTTTCTGAAAAGCGGAGTCGGCAACAAATGCCCATTCGTCGACAACTGTTATATAATACTCTTTACCAAAGCGATCTTCAAATCCTTTACGGTAGCCCCTTTCGACCAGTACCTCCTTTGGGGCAAGTCCGGAGAGAAGCAGATCTATGTATGCCAGATCACCGGAGGCAGCACGGAAGGTTCCGGTGGAGATGTCGGCAAAAGCTATACCTGCTTTGTCCCTGCTGAAATGGACAGCCGCCAGATAATTATTCTCCTTGTGGGAAAGGAGCTGATCATTAAAAGCCACTCCGGGAGTGATAAGCTCCGTTACACCTCTTTTGACTATTTTCTTTGTAAGTTTGGGGTCTTCAAGCTGGTCACAAACAGCAACTTTATATCCTGCCCTTACTAGTTTTGGCAGGTAGGTGTCCAGTGCATGATGGGGAAAACCGGCCAACTCTACAAATTGCGCAGATCCGTTGCCCCTCTTTGTAAGAACTATTCCAAGGGCCTCTGACGCAACTATGGCATCCCGTCCGAAGGTCTCATAAAAATCTCCC
This sequence comes from Bacteroidales bacterium, assembly GCA_023230265.1. GTDB lineage: Bacteria > Bacteroidota > Bacteroidia > Bacteroidales > UBA932 > Bact-08. The sequence continues at coordinate 827 of JALNXR010000035.1, forward strand.
ACCCTAAACAGAAGTATGGCCTCGGGGTACTTTGATTTTACCGAGAGATACTGCTTCATCAGGGGGGTCTCAGCTATTTTATTTTCCTGGTTCATCCTTACAAAAATAGATATTATCTTTGTAAAATATCTTTAGGATTGAAGAAAGCTGTCATCATAACATATTACTGGCCACCTGCGGGCGGATCCGGAGTGCAGCGATGGCTGAAATTCGTAAAGTATTTCCGCAATTATGGCATAGAACCGGTCGTTTACACACCTGAGAATCCCGAGATGATGGCTGTGGATAGCTCTCTGTTAAGCGAGATACCCCAGGGAGCAACAGTGATCAAAAGAAGGATAACTGAACCTTACGGCCTGTATAAATTATTAACAGGTAAAAGCGGGGAACAGATAAAACCCGGATTTATAACAGATGGTGCAGGGAAAAGGGGAGGAGGATGGAAAGAGAGCCTTTCACTATTTATCCGCAGCAATTTATTTATCCCGGACCCGAAATGCCTCTGGATAAGGCCATCGGTAAAATTTCTAACAAAATATCTTAAGGACAATCCCGTTGACATCATAATCAGCACCGGTCCTCCCCACTCAATGCACCTGATTGCAGAAAAGGTGGCAAAAGCAACAAATATCCCATGGATAGCCGATTTCAGAGATCCCTGGACCGGGATGTATACATTCAAATCCATGAAAAACTCACCTCTGACAGTTCTGATTCATAAAAAGATGGAAAAAAGGGTTGTAAGAGAAGCAGATGCTGTGGTTGTGGTGACAAATTACATGAAGAAGGAGTTATCGGCACATAATCCCCGTAGAGCAGAGGTTATAACCAATGGTTTTGACAAAGATGATTACAGGGATATTGTTGTTAATCCGGATAAGGAGTTTTCGATAACATACACCGGACTGTTTGTTAAGGACCGTAACCCATCACAGCTCTGGAGAGTGCTGGGAGAGAAGGCGGCATCAGATAAAAATTTCAAAAAGGATCTGATAATCAAAATTATCGGACACACTGACAAAATTATTACAGATGAAATATTGGCCAATGGTCTGGAAAACAATCTTTACAGAAAGGAGTATGTTCCGCACCGGGAGGCAATAGCACTTCAAAAGAGTGCAAGAGTATTACTGCTTGCCGGTGGACAGCAGCCGGAGGCTGCCGGAATTCTAACCGGTAAGTTTTTTGAGTATCTTGCGTCCGGTAACAAAATCCTTGCTTTTGGCCCGGCAGGGGGTGACATGGATACAGCACTCAGGGAGAGCGGAGCAGGTGAGATGTTTGAGTATAATGATTATCAGCGTGTCAAAGAGTGGATTGAGAGGGAGTATGAGAGGTACCGGAAAGGAGAGACAGGGATAAATTCTGGAGACATAGATAAATATTCAAGAGAGAAACTGTGCGAAAAGATGTCAGTGTTGATTGAAGATATTTTATCTAAGAAGGAAAATAAAAAAGAAAAATTCTAAGAAGAGTTTTTAAGAAGAGATAATTTAAAAGAGAAATAATGGAACCGCTTAAAAGGTATCTGCCTCACATACTTATTATTGCAGGATTTGTTGCAATAGCCTATCTTTTTACACCACAGGTGTTTCAGGGTAAGGTTGTAAATCAGCAGGACATTGCATCCTGGAGAGGTATGGCAAACGAGATAATAACCTACAACGAGGCAAATCCTGACAAGGATCCGGCCCTGTGGACCAACTCAATGTTCTCCGGGATGCCCGCCACAACCATATCTGTAAAATACCAGGGAGATTACACAGACTATCTCTACAACCTTTTGTTTCTGGGAGAAAGGCCTCCGAGCTACCTGATATTAACTCTTGTTGGGGCATTTCTGATGTTTCTGGCCTTTGGGGTCAATGTATGGCTTGCAGCTATAGGAGCGGTTGCCGTTGCCTTCTGTTCATACAATTTCCAGATTATTCAGGTAGGACATAATTCCAAGATGGTGGCTATAGCTTTTATGCCCTGGGTAATAGCCGCTGTAACATATGCATACAGAAAAAAAGCCCTGCTTGGGGGTGTTCTGTTTGCACTTGCACTGGGTTTTCAGATTAAAGCCAACCATCCTCAGATAACCTACTATCTGGCCATGATTATTCTGTTCTTTGCTCTGTCAGAGATGATAAGTGCAATAAAAGAGAAAAGGTTTCCACGCTTTCTTACCACATCCCTGTGGATGCTGGTTGCAGGAGGAATCGGAATTGCAACAAACATCAACCATCTGTGGCCCACATATGAATACTCGAAATATACAATGAGGGGAGGTTCTGAGCTAAGAGAAGAGTCTCAGGCAACGGAGAAGAACCAGGGCGGAAAGAGGGAGAGCGGTCTTGACATTGCATACGCTACCCAGTGGTCATATTCTCCCTCTGAGACGCCTAACCTGTTGATACCAAATTTTAACGGAGGTTCATCTGCCGGCGAATTGTCAAAGGAGTCACAGACATATAAATTTTTGAAACAAAACGGTTACCCGGGAGCAGATCAGATTATTAAACATATGCCCCTTTATTGGGGACCGCAACCTTTTACCGCCGGACCGATGTATATGGGTGCAATTTCTCTCTTTCTATTTTTTCTGGGATTATTCCTTCTGAAGGGGGCAGAAGAATGGTGGATAGTTGCAGTGACTTTACTTGCCCTGTTGCTCTCCTGGGGATCTAACCTTATGTTCCTCACAGAGCTGTTTTTTAAATATGCACCAATGTACAGCAAGTTCAGAACGGTTTCCATGATACTTGTAATTCTGCAGATAACCATACCCCTGCTTGGTTTTATGACATTAAGGAATATACTGGAAGGGGGAGTTGAAAAGAAGCAGCTTAAAAAAGGAGTCATTGTCTCTCTTTGTATTACTGCCGGCTTTGCACTGATTATGCTGTTAATACCGTCTCTGGCCGGAAGTTTTACGGGAGCTGCGGATAATCAGCTCCCCTCTGAGCTGAAGTCTATACTTGCCGGAGACAGAATTTCACTCTTGAGAAGTGATTCCATCAGGACTATCATATATATTCTTCTGGCTGCCTCCCTGCTCTGGCTGACATATATCCGCAAATTAAAGAAGGAGTACTTCTATGTGTTTCTGGCTCTGATTGTGGTTGCCGATCTGTGGAGTGCCGGGAAAAGGTATCTGAATGATTCTCACTTTATTGCCCAAAGAAGTTTTGTAAACCAGTATCAAAAGCGGCCTGTGGACGAAATGATCCTTAGAGACAAGGATCCAAATTACAGAGTACTTGACCTGAGTGTCACCACATTTAATGATTCCCACGTTAGTTATCACCATAAAACCATTGGGGGATACAGCCCCGCTAAGTTGCAGAGATATCAGGATATAATTGATATTCATCTTACTAAAGAGATGAGCAGGATATTGGAAGATATCGGGGGCAGCAAAACGGTAGAGGAGGCACAGTCAAAACTTGGTACATACTCTGTTTTGAATATGCTTAATACAAAATATCTGATAGTTGGAGGTGAGAATCCTCCGCTGGTGAACGACAAGGCAATGGGGAACTGCTGGTTTGCAGATTCATTATTATGGGTATCAAGTGCGACGGAAGAGATATTAAAAACGGGAGAGAGTGATCTCACAAAAGTGGCAGTGGTATCAAAGCAATTTGAAAAGGAACTGCCGGGGATACAAATGCAAACAAAAACAGAGCGGATAGAGGCTGACGGTACAACAACCGCTGCCGTCCCGGGAGGCCCGTCCGGATCAATAATACTCACCCACTATTCCCCCAATGAGCTCAAATACAAATCAGTTTCTGACAGGGAGAGGATTGCTGTATTTAGCGAAATATATTATCCGGCAGGCTGGAGTGCATATATCGATGATCAGCCTTCGGAAATATTCAGAGCCAACTATATTCTCAGAGCATTGAAAATTCCGGCGGGGGAACACGGGATAAGATTTGTATACAGGCCTGCTTCATTTGTGAAGGGAGCACAATACTCCCGGATATCATCAGGATTGCTGATTTTATTGTTGTTATCTGCAATATCTTACGAAGTTACTATGGCTCTTAGAGGAAAATCTAAAAAGTCTCTGAAAACTAAAAAATCATAGGAGGGGAAAATTGAGAAGGATAAAACTCTTTAAAGAGATGAGGGTGAAATGTTTATAGCATAAGTGAAAAGGGCTAAGACTATATTTGCAATAATGCAGCTTCTTCTGCTGATTCTATCTTTGTCGGTTGCAACTGCAGGGATGGAGAAAGAGAGGATTGAGCTTCCCGTTAAGGCAGAATTGCCTGGTGCTTATTATTTCTATGCGCCTGATTTTCTTAACGGTGTGTTTCAGCAACAGGAGCAGCACTCTCTCAATTTTAATCCTCAACCCAGTTCTCTGACATCCAACCCCTGCAACATCGGAATTAACAACAAAGTACTATCCAATTCAGAACCCAGGGAGAGGTTCATGAAGAACAACAGACTACTCTCGCAGATCTATATAAGAACAATAAAAAACAACTCCCGCAAAATCGGTCATGACTATCTGGTCTATGCACTCAGGGAGATAATTGTTTAGAGAAAATCAAAGATTAAAGTTCCCGGCATGAGTGATCAGGTTGGTTCGGTTCTTCCGGATGAACACCCGGGGAGTTTGGTGTTAGCAAATTCTATAAATCGCAGACTATCTGCGTTGTGACAATTTTTCTAAAAACTATACTTTTTGAAAAATTGTCTATGCAGCTCAACAACAACAGGTTGTAAAATTTGCTTACATCTGGCACTTTTGACTGTTACCCTTAACTCTTGATGTGGGGAACTTTAGCATGTAGCACTTTTAAGCTGAAATCCATAACCATTGATTTACACCTTATTTCTTATCGTTTTATTGTTCAGACACCATAACTACATACAATTATATGAAAACAAATATTATACATCCACTAATTATTAAAAAATTCAATATCAAACTGATAGCCATATCTGCAATAGTAGCTGCAGCAGGGATAGTTGCTCTGTTTCTCTCCTATACCCTGATTGGATCAGCCCTTTTAATAATATCGCTTATTATCTATTTTTTCAAATCGACAAATATGGTCTATTCTCCTTCCGGAAGCTATATTAAAACCGAAAGTCTCTATTTTGACAAGGAGTTTCTTGAAACTCTCAAAAATATTATAGCAAAGGAGATTACAGATGAGACAGCACCCTTTAAGCTCTCGGATAACGGTAGCGGAAGAGTGGATATTGTCTATTCGGCAGACAAAGAATTTGCAGCATACAGACTTTTCAGGTTTGTACCCCATTCCTATGAACCCGCCACAGATATGGTCAGCTGCACTGGAAATGAAGCTCACAAACTTCTTAAATACTTTGATCGTTGCCGCTCTTAGAGACTCTTATCCTGTCTCACGGTTTTCTGAACAGATCTTAAAATTATCTGTTCTGATTTAAGGGGGCTCAGATAAGCTGTTACTTTATTCTCCATACCGGAAGTATAAAAATTATTCCCAGTATGGAGAATAATAATCCGCTCATTGTGCCTACTGCAAAGGAGAACCAGAATTGCTCATCACTACCGTCAAAGAGGAAAGGGATCAACCCCAGTACGGTGGAGATTATGGTCAGCAGTATAGGTATTATTTTGATATTGAACGCTTTGATGTAGGTCGACAGTGAAGAGATTCTGCTCTGAGCTTTTTTACGCAGGATATTATACTGGTTGATTACATACACTCCCGCGTTTATCGAAATACCGCAGAGCATTATCATAGCCGCCCATCCGCCGTCGTCAAACCTGAATCCGGTGAGGCAAAAGGTGAGAAAAAGCCCTGTGAAGGATACAGGTATCAGTAATATTATATAGAGAGGCTGGAGGAGTGATTCAAAAAGGATGGCGCATATAAAGTAGATTATTGCTACTACTATTATCAGTAAAAAAGAATTTACACCTCCCAAGGGTTCGTAACGCGTGTCTTTTCCCGCTCTAAAGCCTACAGGGAGCACCTGGCTGTTTAATCTGTCAACCTCATTTTTTATAATTTTCCCGGCCAACTGATAGGAACCGATAAAATCAAATCCGACCGTGAGGATATATTGCTGGTCCTTTTTGTGAATATCATTTCCGCTTTTACGGATCTCGACATGTCCGATCTCGGGAATTCTTATAATATGTCCGGTTCCCAGATCAAGATATTCGTTTTCAAAATTCCAGATATCAAAACTCTCCTTTTTTGAGGAGACCAGTTTTATTTGAACTTTCTCTTCGTTAAGTGAAAAGGATCCTGCACGCTGGTCATACATCTGTTTACTGAGTACATAATATGCCTTGTCGGGAGTGATTCCAAGTTTCAGAAGTTTCTCCTGATCAAATTCTATATAATATTCGTTGTTAAGAACCATTCTTCCCCCGCCGGTCCCTCCGTAAATACCAGGATCATTTACTCTTGCATTTTTAGAGAGGGATTTTACTGCATCTTCACAGAATGCGTAGAGCATGTCGTAATTGTATCCGGTGAGCTCTATGCGGTTGGACTTGGTACCGGAGGAGTAGATATTATTGCTGAAATTGTCCATATCGCCGGGCATGCTCACAGACCAGCTTGCCCCCCCGAACACTATCGCCTTGGCGATTAGCTCCTGTTTGAGCATATGAGGGAAACCGCTCTTTTCATACTCCTTTTTGAAGTTAATGATTATACTACTGCTTCTGTTCGAACTCACAGTAGTAACAAATCTCTCCACCTGGGGAAAACCTGCAAGGAAATTCTCCATGTGAACAATTACCTCATTAAGCTGATGTACGGTGCATCCGTCAGGAAGAGAGGCCTCCACGAAAATTTGAGGCCGGAGGACATCTCCATCTCCACCACCACGGTAATACTGTAATCTCGCGCTTGAGTAGAAAAGTCTCATGGATCCGCCCAGTGCCACGTTGACAATCTTACGGAGTTTGTTGTTGTAAAAATCGGTCCCGATAGTCTTGTTGTAAATTCTGTGGAATTGATTTTTCTCCTCCCGGATTTTATTGGGAAGCTGGAACACAGGTAGGCCGAAGCCTAGGATCAGAAGTGTTAATATCAGCCATCTGTGATTTCTCCCAAAAGAGATATACCTGGCATATATGTGATTAAATCTCACGGTTCTTCTTTTTGAGGCGATACTTACTTGTGAGGTAACCCCTTTGACCGGCCATGTGTCAATAAGCGCCGGAACCAATAAAAGGGAGATAGCCAGGGATACGGAAAGGTTTATTATAATTACAGCGGCAAAGTCCCCGAGATCCATCTTAATCCTCTCCGGAAGAAAGAAAATCACAGAAAGAGCCCCTATGGTAGTGAGCAAAGCGGCCAGAATTGCCAGAAATGCTTTTCTGTCGCGGAAATAACCATAATGGGAGATCATAATGATAGAAGAGTCAATAATCATCCCCAGAGAGACAGTTATCCCGGCCAAAGCATAAAAATGGATCTGTACCTTTAAAAGATAATAGAAGATAAAGGCAATGAAGATGTTAGCTATAAGGGTAAATGTGATAAGAACCAGGTATCTGGCTGACCGGGTGATTATCACTACAAAAGCCAGTAAAAATAGAACAGAGAAAATTATACGTCTGAAAATTTTTCCAAGCTCCTCTTTAAGTCTTACTGATTCATCCTGGTCCACTGTGGCCGAAAAATTCCGGGGGAAAGCCTTGCTAAGCTCTTTTACCCGGACTTTAATCTGATCACATAGTGTTATTGTATTGACTCCCGGCTCCGGATAGATTACAAAGTTGATGGTATTGAGTCCGTTTATCCTGTAATAGGTCTCCGGAACCGGTTCCCTGACAACAATATCCGCCACATCGTCCAGACGTATAACTCTGTTGCCGTAATATTTTACAGGCATCATGCCCAGTTTGAGATTGTTTAAATCAGAAGAGGAGGATAAATAAGAAGAGCCCGGCTCAAGCCAGACAGTCATTCCTTCTGCGCTGCCAATGATGGTTTTGAGACCAGTGTTTGTACCGATAGCACTTTGTATTTCGCCCGGAGTTATTCCCATGTTATCAAGTATATCAGGGTCAAAAACCACTTCAATAATATATGGTTCTGCACCCTTTATTACAATCCTGTCCACACCCTTGATCAGGGAAAGCTCTTTTTTTATCACGCTCTCTGTATATTCTCTAATGGAGTTTACCGGAAGAGAAGAATTGACCTTATAGGTCATTACAGGATAACTTTTGGTACCTGTTGCAGCCAGACCTATCGCAGGATAACTAACGCCCTCAGGCAGTTTTGGGTATATCCTCCTGATGAGGGAGGCAATCTCATACCGTACAGCATCAATATCAGATTTTGATTTGAGCTCAACAGCTATTCTGCCGTTCCCTTTGGAAGAAACCGAGGAGACGCTTTTAACCCCGGAAACAGAAGAGATCACACCCTCCAGTTTCGAGGTCACCTCACTCTCGATAACCTTTGCTGAGGCACCTGGCCAGCTAAAACCAACAGAGAAGTTCTTCTGCCTTACTGTTGGGGAGTACTGAATGTTCAACAACGGTGTTATTCCCATTCCGGCAATAACCAAAACGACAAAGAGGAGAATCACTGAAAATGGAGGTAGCCTCATTTGCTGCGTTTTTTATAGATATTGTAGTAAAAGACGGGAATAAAAAAGATACTAACAAAAGTCCCGGCAACCATCCCGCCGATTATTGCAAGGGAGAGGGGGTATTGAAGATCGGAGCCCATATCACCCCTGACAAGGAACGGAGCTATAGCCAGAACAGTTGTGAGGCTTGTCATGATAATAGGCTTGAGTCTCCTGGAGCCTCCTGTCATTAGTGCCCTGATAAGGGAGTAGCCCTCTTTTCTAAGGCGGTTGATTGTGTCAACCTTGAGAATTGAGTCGTTTATAATTATCCCGGACATTACCACAAGACCGATCATGGACATAAGGTTGAGACCTGAGCCACAGATCCAGAGTAAGAAAAGTGCGGCAAAAATATCGGTCACGATTTCTGACAATATTATCAGCGGCTGGATAAGAGACTCGAACTGAGCTGCGAGAATAAAAAAGAGAAGTAACAGTGCAACGGTGAGTATAACTATCAGCTCCTTTATCATCTGACGGTTGGAGAAGTAACTTCCGGTAAAAGTGACATCAAACCACTCATCTCCGTTTGCAACCTCATCAATATTTTTAATGACCTCTTTAACCTGTTTGTCAGGCAGGGAGAAGTTAAGAGGGTAATAATCAGAGCTTTTTCCGGAAACGATATTTTTGAGGTCCCTGATCCTGGTCTCTTTGAGAACGGTGGAAAGAGGTATCCGGACCCCCTCCTTGTTGATCACCTCCACCCCAAGCAGGTATTTTTCCCAATTCTCCTCTTCTCCCACTATTACCGGAATTGAGTAAGTTCCCTCATTGATTGTAAAGAGCTGATTCTCCTTGGTAGCGTTTCTTAAAGCACTGCCTATCGTATTATAGTCAAGCCGGTACATTGACAACAACTCAGGATCGGCAACAAATAAAATCTGTTCCTGCCAGAGCACAGGTTCTATATAGATTCCGGGCATCTTTCTGGAGATTTTCTCCAGGAAACGGTTAAGCTTGTCAGGATCTGCAACCTCGCTGTCTTTGCTTATGATCCTTGCTGTAAGATTATAATCCCTGTCTGCAAATATCATGTTAAATATATTAGCAGCCGGTGATAGTCTCACCGTAGCATCCGGATATCTTTTAGTTATGAGTCCGGGCAGTTCATTCTCAACTCTGGTGAGATCAGAGGGTGAGTTGGCTTTAAAATACAAAACGGCTTCTGACTGGGTGAGATCGGGAGTGTGGGGCAGCAGATATTGCTGTAATCCCACATATGTGCTTTTATGACTTAAATACTCTTTGAGAAGAGCCGAAACCTCCTCCACTCTTCTGTCATTCTCCTCTGTTATAAGGGCCTCGTTCCAATCAATATTTACAAGTGTATCATCGTGGGTTACCGGTGGCAGCTTTGACTTGTCTATAGTTGTGTAAATTAACCAGAGAGCGGGGATGGTCGCAATAAACATCGTCCATACAAGCCTCTGATGCCTGAAACACCACTTTAAGCCCTTTTCGTAAAGAGAGACTATATCAATAAATTGCAGTTTTGAAATTAAACGGTTTGGTTTCGGCTCTCCCTTTTTTGTATACAAAAGATAGTAGTATACCGGGATTACCAAAACCGCAACCAGCAGGGAGGAAATTAGCCCTATGGTAACACCCATCGCCTGGTCATAAAAGAGAGAACCGGCAATACCGCTAAGGAAAATCAGGGGGATAAAGACAGAGCAGGTGGTGAGCACAGAGCTGAGCATCGGGGCGAATACCTCTCCGACCCCCCTTACCACTGCCTCTTTAAGCTGATGTCCTCTCTCCCGGAGCTGTGTTATATTGTCGATTACGATTATCGAATTATCCACCATCATTCCTATTCCAAGGATCAGCCCCGAAAGTGAGATAATATTGATGGATATTTTTGCCAGGAAGAAGAGCAGCAGAGAGACTATCAGTGAAAGGGGTATAGTGATTATTACCAGTAAAGGTGAACGCATATCCTTCATAAAAAGGAAAATTACCAGACAGGCAAGTATTGCCCCAAGGATCAGGTTATTTCTGAGATTGGATATGGAGAAGGAGAGAAGCTGTGTCTGGTCACGGGTAATAGTAAAATCTACATCCGGGTACTCTTTGTTCAGCTGTTCCAGGGTTGTGTTGACCGACCCCTTAAGATCAGACATCCGGGAGTCAGTTTGTTTTACAATAGCCATGGATACAGCCTGTTGCCCGTCTGAACGAACAAGTCCCCTGTACCTTCCCGGCTGCTGGGAGACAGAAGCCAAATCGGAAAAACTGTAAATCCTTCCATTGACATTCAGCTTGATATTTTCTATGTCCTTTATAGAACGGATCTCTGACGTGAAACGGATATTCCAGCGATAATGTCCGTCCTTTATTGAGAGTTCTCCCAACCGGACATTGCTGCTTTTTATTGCACTTTCAAGCGTGGACGGGGAGATCCCCAGGTTTTTCATCTTTTCCGGATAGGGGGTTACAATGATTTCCGGCAGAATGAGACCGCTTATATCCACAAGGGCTACCTCGGGAATTTGTTCCAGTCGCTTTCTTACGACATCCACTGCAAAACGGCTAAGATCCAGAAACTTACCAGTCTCTTCAATCCTGGATTTCATATTTATGAAAAAGGCAGGTATATCTGTGACGCTCGCTTTGGCAACTTTTGGCCGCTCAATATTTGTCATTCCGCTCATTGACTTATCAATCCGTTCATTGACATCCACAAACAGATAATCAATATCCGCTCCGGGTTCGAACTCCATAAATATAGTCCCTGAATTGTTATTGGATTCGCAACTCAACTCCTTTAGGGATGGTGTCATGGAGAGTTGGCTTTTAAGAGGAGCTATCACATTTTTGTGAAGCTCTCTGGCCGAATATCCGGGAGCGTTTACCTGTACCGTAATATGCGGTACATCTACATTCGGCATCAGAGATACCGGTATAAGGCCGGTTGCCACACCGCCAAGAATTACAATTGCAATAATTGACATTGTAACGGCGATAGGCCTTTCTATGAGTTTGCCTATCATAGTGTCACCGTTTTTTTATCTCGACAGCGGAGCCATCTGCCAGATTAAGATTCCCGGAAACAATTATTATATCCCCGGGATTGAGATCTGCATTTTTTTCACTGTTGGCAATCACTGCATGTGACTGGCTGTTCGACATCTCGATAGTTACATATGTCCACATAGCCAGTCCTGTCTGAGGATCAATACGGAAAAGCACATCAAAATTATCTCTCATAACCACAGCACTCTTGGGAACGACGAGCTTTCCGGTGACAAGGTTCTCAAGAAAGACCTTGACATTCATCCCCTCCATCAGTTTACCGGTATTATTCTCTACTATTGCCATTACTTTTATCTGTCCCTTTTCATCCACAACAGGGTTTATTTGTGAAACAGACCCTGAGTAAAACCTCTCCGGTTCATTATATGAACAGAGCCTGATCCTGCTTCCGGGTTTCACATATTTAATCTCTCCCTCTAGCAGCGGAAACTCCACCTCA
>JALNXR010000318.1 GCA_023230265.1 Bacteroidales bacterium
GGAGGTCTTTGATGCTCCAATGGATAATAAGAACAGCGGCATTACGCTGTAAATCATCTTTGTGGAAGTATCGGTAAAGAAACTGGTCAATCCTGTGAAAAAGCCATTTTTCTCAATTCCGAATATTTTGTCACGCTTCATAACATGTAAGATTCAGTAAAATCATATTTAATAAACAGAACCCCATACTATCCCCTATTTATTATAGTGAGACTGCAGCCATTGCTAAAGATTAAATCAGTACATCAAATACCCTGTCAGTATATCAAATATCCTGCAACACCAGCTACAATTATCACTATTATCGGGTTAAGTTTTCCCCACTGGGTTGCGATGAATGCCGCAATAAATATTGCCCAGCTCGTCCAGTCCCTGAAGTTCTCTCTGGTCACAAGCAAAATTGCCGCTGATGCAATTAATCCCAGCACTACCGGCCTGATCCCTTTGAGTGCCGCTTCAAACCACCGGTTTTTCTTAAATGCAGTGTAAAGCCAGGTAATCATCAGAATTATAATAAAGGAAGGAAGAGATACAGCAATTGTTGCAACAGCCGCTCCCCACACCGTACCGGAAGCAGCGTACCCTACATATGTCGCACTGTTGATCCCGATGGGGCCCGGAGTCATTTGGGAAACTGCAATGATGTCCGTAAAGGTCGCGGCGTCTATCCACTGATTCTTTACAACTATCTCGTTCTGTATAAGCGAAATCATCGCATACCCTCCGCCAAATGTAAAGAGTCCGATTTTGAAAAAGGTTATGAATAGTTGAAGATAGATCATTGCCTGTGGGATTTTTTAAAATAATGATAAAACAATCCCAGTAATGCTCCTGCAATTATCAGATAAACAGGAGAAATTTTTAAAAAAACAATGAGCAGCAGCGTAACAATGGGTATTAAAGAGGTATACCTGTTGAATTCGATGCTTTTTGACATATTGATCAGAGGAACAGCTATAAGAGCTACAACCGCAGGTCTTATCCCTGCAAAGATTCTGTTTACAACCGGATTCTCTTTAGACGATGTGAAAAACATTGCAATTGCAAGGATTATTACAAAAGAGGGGAGGGTGCTTCCCAGAGCTGCGAAGAGACTTCCTTTGGTTCCTGATATTTTTTTACCCGTGAATACCGATATATTGATCGCAAATACACCCGGAGCTGATTGTGATATTGCCAGCGCATCTGCAAACTCCTTCTCAGAGAGCCATCTCTTCCTCTCTACAACCTCCCTCCTGATCAGAGGCAGCATTGCATATCCCCCGCCGATTGTGAATGTCCCTATTTTGGCAAAGGTCAGGAATATATCAAGGTTAATATTCATACCAATACAAAAGTAATTTAAAATTTTAGTTGTTAAACCATCAATGGATTATCTGTTAATTATCAGAATAATCAAAGCATTTTTTCCTATATTTGATGAACCTGATCTGATATAAAAATGAAAAACATCAACAAACCCCTGTTGGTTATCTTGTTGTTAATGAGCGGGATTTGCTCCTGTAAAAGAGAGAATGCGCTTCCTGTATACTCTGTTAACACAATTACCTCTTCCGCAAAAGAGATTTCAGAGAAAGATCTGAATGCTCATATTGATCACATTCAGCTAGAAACAACGGAAAAATCCCTGATAGCCGACTTCATGGATCTTGTAATGACTAAAGAATATTTTTTCATTTTAACCTCAACTCCTAAAGTGCTTCAGTTTACAAGGGAGGGGAAATTTGTACGGCAGATATCTATGATCGGGAACGGCCCAGGAGAGCACAGACAGCTATTTAGTATATTCGTAAACGAGAACTCCGGTCGCATCTTTATTGCTGAGATCTTTGGAAGGATTATGGAATTTGATTTTGACGGCGCATTCATAGGGGCACATAAAAAAGGTGATGGACTGAGTCGTTTCATTTTTGGCAAAAACAACAATTTACTGGAAAGCGTCCAGGTTCTTATGGGAAACGAACCGGTAAAACTGTATGTTATGAAAATGGACGGAGACACTCTCAAAAGGTTTGAAAATCACCTTAAATATGAATTTACAATAAGCTCTGTTTCTTCTTCGTATGGTGATTATAAATCGATGTTCACTCTTGACGGGAAGATCATCTATCATCAGATTTCTACTGATACGGTCTTTACATATAATCCCAATTCTCTGGACCTGGAGCCAAGATACTGTTTCAGCAACCCTGGAGGACCGGATGCAGAAGATTTTAAACATTTCAGGGAAAAAATGCCGGAGTTGTATCTAATATATGACGTTGCCGAGGATAATAATTTTATTTATGTTTCGGTAATATCACCCCCTTGGAAGAGAGATCTTTATATGATTGACAAGAAGAGTGAGAAATACTATCAGCTTAACTTCCCGCTTTCCGATGATCCTGAAAAACAATTTATGCCCAGATGGCAGTATAATAATTGTCTGATAGATTTTGTAAATAAGCAGGATGATATCAATCCGGAGCTGGTAATCATGAAAATTGCAGGGATATCCAGGTAATCAATATCAAACTTCCTCTAAAAACATTTAGAAAATCCCTGGTTACATCTTTAGTTTCCTGTACTGAGATTACTTGGCATGGACCGTATTGCCAAAATGGATGATTTTTTCAAAATTTTAAAAGAATAATTTTGTTTGATAAAAAAAGTCGCATATCTTTGCAGCCCGTTTCGAAAATGAAACGCTGAATAGAAAGTTCTTTGATAGCATAATAGAAGAGTAACAAGGTAGAGGTTTTTAATAAACCTCGTCAAAACTTTAATAGTTTAATCTGGTCAGGCAAGCTAGTCATAAAAAAAACAAATTTTTTACAATGAAGAG
>JALNXR010000319.1 GCA_023230265.1 Bacteroidales bacterium
TGTTCTGTATATTATTCATATTGAGGTCTGTATTATCTGTTAGGGAATTCAATAATATTTCCAAATTCATCCGTTAACGGTACAGTATTGCTCTCGTTGTATTGTGTAAGTGCAGCTCTGCACTGCCGGTTCATATACTGTGCTTTGGCACTGGTTATCACATTGTCAGGAGTTCCTGCCGGTAAAGATGTGGAATAATAGATTCTAAAGTTGGACATACCCGTGATATTGATTATGAAGGAATACTTAACATCGCTGTATGTACCGAAATAATATGTCAGTGCCCTGTACAAAGAGGTAACCTCAGAGTCCCAGTTGTCTGGTTTCCCTACCGAGTTCTTAAGAGCAACTGTAATGCTGTTAAGACCTTCGGCTCCTTCCAGAAACTCGTCATTTGCCTTTACCC
The DNA here is from genome assembly GCA_023230265.1 of Bacteroidales bacterium. Classification (GTDB taxonomy): domain Bacteria; phylum Bacteroidota; class Bacteroidia; order Bacteroidales; family UBA932; genus Bact-08. Next base: position 407 of record JALNXR010000319.1, read on the forward strand.
TGAATACAATACTACCTTCATTATCCTTGAATTCATTATAGTTGGCAGCTTTTCTGAAATATATGGGGAATTGTGCAAGATATTCTCCGGCGGGGATCTTGTAATCCCCTAATACATATTCCACTTTACTTATATCTCCTTCCACAGCTTCCAGTGTAAATGGACGGTCGAAATCTGTTACTTTCCCGGTGACTCTTGCATTGAATATCACAGAATCCATATCTTTTTGATAGGCAAAATTATATGTGGTTTGAGCCAGTACCGTACCTGTGCCTGCAGTAGTGCCGAACCAAATGTTAAGTGCTGTATGGGTGGTATCGAAATAGATCCTTTCATTTTTTCTGCAACTGCTCATGGTTACCATGAACAGGCAAATAACAATTGCTGCAAATATCTTTTTCATCTTTTATCTGGTTTAACGGTTATCATCTCTTTCCGCAGCCTGAGTTTCAGATTTAGGCAGAGGAAATGTATATGCTTTTAGTCCGGTAAGATCAGCCTCTGAATCGTATATGCTCTCCATGTTGTGGCGTTTGTAGAAAAGGAACAACTGCCCCTCTCCTAAAAAATCTTTTCTGAATTCAGTTGTTAAAAAGCGGATGAAATCAGCGGGCTCAGAAGCTGGCTGGAGACCGCGTGCTGATCTCACTTCGTTTACAGGTTCCATATAGTCGCCGCTGGTATAGTAGCGTGATTCGGCAACTATGTAGTACATCTCAGATATCTTGAGCATAGTCATCTTGTTTTGATAGTATGAATCCTCGAGATTGGGAGTGTATAGCTTCCGGAGATATCTTGAGTTGGAATTGGCTCCGGTCCCATTTTCAAACATATACATATACCTGTAATCATCCTGGCGTTCATCACCGTAGTAAAGGTCAAGTCTCTCTGAGTAGATTGGGAAGACTGTACTCCCCGCACTGGAAGAGAAGTAATTGGTTGCAAGTGTGCTCAGGGCCTGTACATCAATTGCCCACAACTGCTCTGTTACCCCTGCAGGATCGTTCATTGCAATCATATCGCTTTGAGGTACCCATGTAAATAATCCTGAATTTATTACCTCTCTGGCACAGAGATTTGCGTTTGGGTAATCTTTTTTATACAAATAAATTCTTGCCTGCAATCCTTTTACTGCATAGTAATTTAAATGGCGTTGTCTGTTCATCAGGTAGCCGTTATCGTCCAGTTCTGTAATCACCTTACCTGTAAAAATCGGATCTGACTTAAGAAGTACAACTGCCTCTTCAAGGTCTTCAAGTACTTTGTCAATAACCTGGGAAACGGTGAGTTGAGGAGACTGTAACGGTGCATAATGCTTAACGTAGGGAATTGCGGGCTGGTTAGGATTAACCGTCCAGCTTACCCCAAAGTATCTTAGAAGCTCGAAATGGCAGAAAGCCCTTAATGCCAGTGCTTCTCCTTTGATAATATTGTAATTATCCCCGCTAAAAACAGATTTTCTGCCATCGATCACTTCGAGTATTACATTTGCATTTGAAATAGCATTGTACAACCCTTCCCAAATAGCCTCAATTCTGTTCTCAGTTGCAGAAACAGTGTAGTCATAATCTTCTTCACCGGCATAACCGTTTGAAACAGTGGTATAGTAACTCCATTCGCGAGCCAGAACACCAGCCATTCCAAACCTTAGTTCTTTGGTATATAGTGATTCACTTACCAGGAGAGAGTATACTCCGCTGAGAGCCTCTTTAAAACCCGGTTCAGAAGAGAACAGTTCATCGTCTTTAACCTGCGATTTCGGCTTTACATCCAGCCAGTCAGAGCAGGATGTAATACTGCCGGCCGTAATGATGACAACCAGCACCAACAATATTTTGATTTTCATAAGTTTCATATTAGTCAGTTAAAATGTTGCAGTGAGAGAGAATGAGAAGGAACGGGCAAATGGATAGCTGAGCCCCCGTTCTGCCTCCACAGTCGAAATCCTGAAGACATCGTTCATATAAAATATGAGTTTTAACCTGTCCATCTTGTATTTCTTGATGTTCAGGTGCTTGAAGTCGTAAGAAAAGTTAAGTGAGGAGAGTGCGAATTCGTTCTGTTTCTCCACGAAACGTGTAGTTGGCCGTGTAGAAGTTTGATAAGTTGATATTCGTCTGTATGCAACCATATCTCCGGGAGAATGCCATGTGGATGTGAGCACCCGTCTGTCGACATTGTATGCAACATCGACATTCTCCACCCTGTTTACCAGAGTTGAATTGTAATAGTCTCCTCCCCAGGTGTACCTAAAAGAGAGAGAAAGCCCGAATCCCTTGTATTCGGATGTGAATCCAATATTCCCACGCACCTTTGGGTAGGTGTCGCCAGCAACAATCTGATCGAGAGGATCCCATGTATAGGTTGTGGTTCCATCCTTCTTAAGATAAAGTTCCTGGCCGGTAATCGGATC
>JALNXR010000320.1 GCA_023230265.1 Bacteroidales bacterium
TGTGCTTCCCCACAAAAATACTGCATATACGGATCTCTCACCCATGCCTGGGCAAGTGTCTCGTCTCCCAGGTTATACATCTGCTTCAGCAATAAACATCCTACCATCATCCTTATTGGAACTGCTGGCTGTCCTGTTATGGAATAAAACCCCGAGAACTCTTTCTCGAAATATTTCCATTCGATTTTATTTGCCAACAATACCAATTCATGTCCCATATCTATGAAATCTGTCAATAATGGATTAAAGAGATTTCTCTGGTTTTGATCTGCCGATTTTCCTATCATCTTTTGCCGGTTTTATAGTGCTAAGATAGTATTTTTCTGCAAATTATACAAGCATTTTGTTAATATATTTTATTGAATGTCAAAAGATTAAACCCTTTTTAAGGAGCGACTAATTATAATGACTCGATAGTGTTAAAGGCAGAAGCTTGACATACAATTTAAAGGCCCAAATAGTTATGATTTTTCCATAATTATTTGGGCCTTTAGATTAATATTTATTTGTAATACGATTTAAAAACAGAGCTCTTAAACTAACTATCATCTCAAAAGCCCATTAGAATAGTAATGCCTATTCAGTCAATGTTAATGTTTTATCCAAAATAATACCGCCCTTTAAAAATAAAGGTTATTCCCTGAATTTTGCAAACTCTATATCCCTCTGGGAACGCAGCCTGAGCTCTTCGCTCTTTTCGTGCACCACTCCCAGCTCTTTTGCCACCTCGGTAAGAGCACCCTTTCTGGCAGCTATTACAGCTCTCAGGTAGGCATCGTGGGGGGTGGATCCCTTAATTACTCTTGAGGCTCTGTCAAGCTGATTTGTAAGAATATAGGTCAACCCTTCATTGACATCCCCGGTGCCGGCAAGTTTATTTGCCGCATCGTTGTACCTCCCTTCCAGAATATCCACAATAGCAGTGTTGTGCTTTACCTCCGGAAGATTAACTTTGGAGAGCATATCCTTTGCCCTCTCCATATCATCTTCCCTGAGAGCAATTACTCCCGCGTTATTATAGTAGAAGTCGGAGTTCCTGGCCTTTACCTTGTCCAATGCAATTTTTGCATCGGTAATATTACCTCTTTCCAGATAGGCAGCAGCCAGATTATTAAAAGCACGGTCGCAGTTGAATTTTTCCCCCGCCTTTGTGTATATCTTCTTTTTCATATCCATATCATCAACCAGGGTTGCTGTGTAGAGAAGGGCCTCAACATCCATAATGTCGATATTTGTAGAGGCAAGAGCAGTAAGTTCCTCATCTGTGTAGTTGGTGTAATCTACATTTGCAATGAATCTTGCACGGCGTAGTTCGGGAAGAATCTTGTCTGCCAGAGTTTTAAACACTTTAGACATATTCCTGATCTCCCTCTCTCTTACAGCAGGATCGCTGTACATAGATAGCACTCTCAGAATCAGCTCCTTATCAGGTATTGCAGATGCGGCAACAAGCTCCTGAAATCCTTCCCAGTCTTCTGCAATTGCAGAGATGTTAAGAGGTGCAGAAACAGGTGTTTTTTTCGTGATTTTGTCAAAAGCGGCCTTTGCAGTTTCGCTTCTCTTGTCGGATAGTTTTGAGTTGAGGTCAGTGGCTCCGTCGGGTGATGCATAAGCAACGATATTCGTACTTTTGATGGAGCGGCGGTTGTCTTGTTCTACAGATGCCAGAAACTTTTCGAACTCTTTGATCTCATCTTTCGTCAGTTCCTTGGTTTTAACCAGGGCGCTGTTAATATCGTAGCGGATCTGGGTTTCTCTCTTTTCTGAGATTACTTTTTTGTACTGATGGGGGGCATAGGCAAGTATGCCGTCAGTTTTCAGGAGTTTATATGTAATGTTTGCTCCGTCAGCAATTTTAAAGGGTGCAGGGAATTCAATCTTTTTAATGCCGTCCCAGACAGCCACTCTCAGTTCAAGGTGAGAAGCCTCCATTCCGGGTTTGTATACAATCTTTATTGTATTGCTTACTTTATCCCCTTCTGTGGATATAACCCTAAAGTTGTCAGCCACTTTTATGCCCTGCAGTTTATATGCAGGCGCGGCAGCCTCTCCTCCATCATATACCAGTACCGGAACTATCTCCATAATAGCTTTGGGATGAAAATATCCTTCCGGAAAGGATAGGGTATAGGTGGCAGATATCTCATCTGCTATTACTTCCAGGACTTTGGGATTGCATTCCAGGCCTACCATCTGTGCCTCTTTTGCCATCTTTGAGGGGTTGCTGCAGGAGACAGAGGCCAGACCAGCCAGGATTGCGGTAAGAATTATGAACAAATTTCGTTTCATTATATATTAAATTTTAAGTAAATATTCATTTTTACAAAAATAAAAAAAATAATCTTAAATGCTAATGTGGTTGCCGGATAAGAGCTTTTCAAGGTCTTCCGGTGTGTCTATGGAAAAAGAGGGTTCGAGGGTAACGGCAACTTTGATGCGGTAACCATTCTCCAGCCATCTTAACTGCTCCAGTTTCTCAGCCCTCTCTGCAGGGGTTTCCCCCAGTCTTACAATTTCTGAAAGAACTTTGCGGGTGTATCCGTAAAGCCCGATGTGCTTGTAATATATTGCTTTTTTTGCCCAATGCTCCTCTTTTTCTCCTCTCACACAGGGAATAACACTACGGCTGAAATAGAGGGCATAAAGATCTCCGGAGAGTACTACTTTGGGAATACCCTGGTCAAAAATATTCTCACCGGGTTCAAAACGCTTGACCAAAGTTGCTATCTGGGTCTGATTATCCTCAAAACAACCGGCAAGCTCCCTTAGCTGAACAGGTGAAATGCAGGGTTCATCACCCTGAATGTTTATCACAA
>JALNXR010000321.1 GCA_023230265.1 Bacteroidales bacterium
AACATCATTTTTCAGCCATTCAGGAATTGAAACATCATCTTTTACTTTATCATATAATATTTTCAACTTGTTAATCGATGAAATCTGATCACCTTCAAAACATAATTCGACAGCATCAATCCTTGAAACAAAAATTTCTTTAAGGCTTTCAGGATATTTTGAATTGATATTAGACTTTAACAAACTAAATGATTCTTTATCATATTTCTTGCTACACAGTACTACATCAAAAAAATCATTTAGTCTATCGTATATAAAATTCCCGTTTGGTTCTTTTTTTGTGGCTTTTAAAAAATCAAATAACCCATTCTCATCATTTAACTCTTTTAGATAATCAGTATGAAATACCGAAAATGATCGATATTTTAAAAACTCGTCATTAGTTTGATTATCTTCTATAAAATTATTATTAGTATAGATAGCTATTACATCCTCAACAAAGGACTTGTATATTAATTTTTCTAAATCAAATAGAGTATTGGACTCAGCATACTTTTCAAAATATGTAGAATCGCTCTGTACTTGTTTTTTAAAATCACATGTATCATCAGAATCATTATAAAAGAAAATCAAAATTCTTTTATTGTATAGAAGTGCTTTATCATATTCTTTTTTTATTTGGTTTGATAATCCAGTAGAGTTTTTAATTATTAAAATGAACAAATCACATTTTTGAATTTCATTTAAATATGCATTTTGGCACGAATTTGAGCTAGCCCCTGTTTGCTCGAAAACATAGATGTCCTTAACAATTCCTGTTTCATAAAGTAAAAATTTTAAACTCTTTCTAAAATGTTCAAGTCCTAAAATCTCAGAGCTGATAAATATGTTAATTTTTCTTTCAATGCATTCAAACATCCTTGTCACCTCTTCTATCTAATAGAAACCAAACTATAACCTAAAAGAATATAACTATTTGTGATTATAAAATTCCATTTATCATAATCATTTTCAGATGGAAGTTTAAGATAATCTTCAATAGCATAAAAGCGTCTATGTGTTTTACCTTTAAATTTATCCGAAAATACTTCAGAGCCAATCTTTTCCATTGCATCTTTATTTATTTGAATATCAATGTATGACAAATCAAATGAGCCTTCATAAGTGCAACTTTTTTCATTACATTTCAGGAAATTACCTTTTAAATTATATTCATAAATATAACTAAACACTCTATACATTTCCAATTTCTCCTCTACTATTTAATAAAAAGCTTCTTATATTTCCCCAAATCAACAAATTTAATTAGTCCTCTATCCCTAAGATTTTGTAATATTTGTCGGATTTTAGGCTTTATGTTTTTGTTATTTTGATGCAATTTATATAGATCGCTTTCAAATGCATAAATATCATTTATTGTAAATTCGTCTTCTAATTTAAAAGCCACAATATCAAAAATCTCTTTTTGCCATCCAGACATCATGTTGGACATATCTATTAAATCAGCTTTAATCTTTTCATCACAAAATTCATCAGTAATAATCTTATAATCAATCTTACTAATTTTATATATTTGATTTTTGATATCGTTTACTACACTTAAATCAAATTCGCCGCTTAATTCATCATCAATCAAGCAAGAGCAATCATCGTCTATATCATCTACGATGTCCTTATCATCAATCATTACCCCATATTCATAGTTTCTATTTAGACCATTATATGTAAGATTAGCAGAAGTAATTATTGCTTTTTCTTTGCCAAAAACATATATTTTTGCATGTAAATGCTGATGATTAATTACTTTTATTCCAGAATCGATTAATTCCTCAATTGCTTCAATATCAGAGGCACCACGAACAAAACTAGCTATATTTGCAGTTGTGATTACTTTCAAATTAGCTTTTACACTTTTTTCTCTTATAATCCTTTGAATAATATTCTTTTTAATATATGGAGCACATAACAATATGTCATCATTACATGTTTTTAAATTCTCAAAGAACACATTTTCAGTTGGAGTTTTCAATAATTGTAACATATGGCATTCCTCCTATTGTAAATACATAGTTTCTCTTACTTTTATCTTATCTTTGAATTTATTCTTTTCAGTAACTTCAATCAAAATATCATAGAATGATTTTTCATCAAATGAAATATCTAATTTTTCAAATAAGTTCTTTTCTTTTTTTAGCCATTATTTTAAGTCCTCAATATTAATTTCATTTTTCTTAAACATCTCACTTATTTTTCTTTTCATCCTCATAGTGGGATCGTGTAATTCATGTTCTTTAAAAGTTGTTATTTGTCCAGTTCCCTGTTGAACATCACTTTCTGTATCACTAAATCCAAGCATGGTTTTTGCAGAATCACGTACTTCATCTTCAGTTCTTTGCTTAATATCACTTATATTTAATCCTCCATAATTCCATTTTTTATAAAAAGTTCTTTTAATTTTCTTTTAGCTTTCATTGTAGGATCATTTTCACCGAGATCCCATCTTGCAACTGAGGCAAGATAAAAGCCTAGAAGTTCAGCAAATTTTGTCTGAGTTAAAAGCATTTTCTTACGTAATTCTTTTATCTTTTCCTTATAGTTCATGTTTCACCTCATTTTTATCAATTTATATTATTATTTTATCACTTTTTTGTCAAATTGTCTATTTCATAATAAATATAATGTTATGTTTTCTCAAATCGTTAAAAAGGTGAATTGAAATAAAAAAAGCCTATAAATAGCCCAAAATCAGGCTACTACAGGTCACTAGAAAACTGGAGGGTAAGAGTTTTTCCCTTTTCTGCCAAAGAAAAAAAGGCTTGATAACATTGTATCAAACCTTTGCTTTCAATATGGTGGAGTAGAGGGGAGTTGA
>JALNXR010000322.1 GCA_023230265.1 Bacteroidales bacterium
AAAGTTTCTTCAAAAACATCAATAAACTCAGTTTCAAAGAGATTTCTTTCAGGGTGGTGGATGCGCTGCTGGAAAAAGAGATTCCTGAAGAGGATCTATGGGAGATTATTGAATCCTGTATGAATTTCCGGCCGGAAGTAAGGGATCTGGAAGACAATAGCCCAAAAACCAATAGTCTGAAAGTCAATAGCTCGAACAGCAGAATTTATGTTATGGAGTTGTTTCATGGCCCCACTCTTGCTTTTAAAGATTTCGGCGCAAGATTTATGGCCGGTATGCTCTCCTATTTTAACAGAGGAGATTGGGAGGAAAAAACAGGGAACAGGGGGGGGAATGTTGCCGGGTGGGGAAACGTGGATTTGGCAGTTGGCAGCCGTCAGAATATAACCGTTCTGGTTGCAACTTCCGGAGATACGGGAAGTGCTGTAGCAAACGGATTCCATAATGTTCCCGGAGTCAGGGTCGTTTTACTCTATCCCTCCGGAAGGGTAAGCAAGATACAGGAACAGCAGCTTACCACCCTGGGAGGCAATATCACGGCTGTAGAGGTTAACGGAAGTTTTGACGATTGTCAGAGTCTGGTAAAAAGAGCATTTGCAGATATGGAACTCAGGAGCAGAGTGAAGCTGACATCTGCAAACTCCATAAATATTGCAAGGCTCATACCTCAATCATTTTATTATCATTACGCCTATTCCAGGATTAAATTGTACAGTGCGGTAAATCAAAAAAGAGTTCCCCTGATATTTTCAGTGCCCAGCGGAAATCTTGGGAATCTTACCGGAGGGCTGATAGCCATGAGGATGGGATTGCCTGTGCATAAGTTTATTGCAGCAGTTAATGCAAATGATGTACTCCCTGATTATCTGCAAAGTGGCAGATTCACACCTAAACCATCTGTCCGGACAATTTCCAATGCAATGGATGTTGGCAATCCGAGTAACCTCTCAAGGATAAGAGAGTTGTTTGGAAATGACCATAAGATGATCGGATCGGTGGTTTTCAGCAGGTCGTACAGCGATTCTATGACAATCCGGGCAATAAGGGAGGTTTATGAAAAACATGGCTATCTGCTTGACCCTCACGGCGCAGTGGGCTATCTGGCCATTCAGGATTACCTTGAAAAGTATCCGGGGGTTTATAATACTGTTTTGCTGGAGACAGCCCATCCTGCCAAGTTTACCGAAACCTTCAAAAGTGCAACTGGTGTGGAGGTTGCTTTACCTGAGAGGCTTTCTGCCTGTCTGGCAAAAGAGAAAAAAGCTGTTTACATGGAGAACAGCTACGAGGAGCTGAAGAGGAGGCTCGTCGACGAAAAATCCGTTATTTAGCTATAGGTTAACACGTTACGACGGAAGAACTTTTTAAAACACAAAGTTCTTCCGTCGTAACTATTTATATATGTGACTAATAACAAATTTTTCGTCGATGATTATTTTTGTCTATTTTTACCGGAGAGATTATTTTTACGAAATTATCCTATTTCTGCACTCAGAGATGTGACTGAAAATGAAATCATAATAAATGGCACTCTGTCCGGAGAGAGTAGTGTTATCAACTTTCTTTACGACAAATATTCTGTGCAGTTGAGGTATTTTGCATATAAATATCTCAACAATAGCTCTGATGTGGATGATATTCTGCAGGAGGCTTTTGTCACTCTTTGGGAAAACAGGAAGAAAATCGTTTCTGAGTTAATGGCAAAAGGTTTTCTTTATAAATATATCCGCAATGAAGCTGTAACAAGGCTCAGGAAAAGAGATGTAAAGAAACGCTTTGAGACATTTCACAAATATGAAGATTCCGAAGAGTCTTTTCTTGGGAATATTATTGAAGCAGAGGTTTTGCATAATCTTTCACAGGCAATCAGCAGTCTGCCAGATTCATGCCGCACAATATGTCTTATGAGCCTTAAAGGGATGAAACTTCAGGAAATTTCCGAGAAGCTAAACATCTCTATCAATACAGTCAAAAAACAAAAATCAATCTCCAACGCAAGGATCCGCAAGATAATGGAAGAACTCTTCCTGTTGTTGATCTCAATCTGATTTTATTGATTTTCCCCTCCATTGTTTCTCCCTCAGCCATTTTCTCAGGGAGACCGTTTCCTCCATCAACCACCAAGAAAATTTACATTTTTTCAAAATGCTTTTTATTCCAAATCTCTTCTAAAGCGTATTAATAATAAATGCATGCAAAATGGAAAAATCCGTAAACAACAGGATTCCGGAACTGATAACCCGCCATTGCCTTGGAGTCAGTACCGCAGAAGAGGAGGCAGAGTTGCAGAGCTGGCGCTCCGCCTCAGAATCAAACGAAAAGATATTCAGCAGAATATGCTCCCCGGATTTTACGGAGCATGGCCTGCAACATACATATCGCAGCGATGAGGAACATCAGCATCAGAAGAATATTGTAGCAAACCGTATAAACCGTATCAGGCTACGCCGCCGTTTTGTAAGGTATTCATCCGCGGCTGCTGTTCTGATGTTGGCTGTGGCTGTGCTGATGTTTGTCCCCGGGAAAAATGGAAATTACCCGGTGATGGAATACCAGAGCGTTCTCCTTAAGTTGCCTTCAGGAGAGAGTATAAAGTTGGAGAATGAGGAGACAAATCTGCTTTCGGATAAACTCCCTTCGTCAGAGAATGTATCTGCTTCTGATAAACCTCTAACAGAAGAATTCACAATTGTTGTTCCTACAGGACTCACTCATAAATTAGTGTTACCCGACGGTTCCAGGGTGATGCTCAACTCAAACTCTGAGATAACCTATTCTGTGCCCTTAGTTGG
>JALNXR010000323.1 GCA_023230265.1 Bacteroidales bacterium
TGACCGCACTCAGATTAAACTTATTGAATCAGTTGTATAAGAAATTTAAATATGAGGATTTTTCTGATTTTACTTATGGCATTGCAAATTCCGGTAACAGCAGCCGGAATTTCCAAAGTAGAAAAATATTCTGATCATGAGATTAAGATACTGAAAGAGAGAACATTTGTTAAAGAGGCCCTCTACGGTTATATGAACGGAGGCAGTGATCTTTACTATGAGTATGGTTTCAGGGAGTTAAAAGTATTTGATATTGAATTCCAAAAAGCAAATTACACAGTTGAGATCTACTTTATGTCTTCGCCGGAGGAGGCTTTCGGAATATACAGCCAGCACACTTACAAGTGCACATCAGCAGATTCGGTTTTATTTACAGACTGTACTTCGCGAAGACAGTATCAGCTTGCGGATGGTGATACCTATTTATCTGTTGTTTTCGATCCTTTTAAAAATGGTAATTCACAGGGAGCTGTTTCTCTTTCACAGTTTTTTTTATCTAAATACAGGACAGATAAGCGACCTGTAATACCGGACAGCGTCCTTGATGTGCTAAGAGACAGAAAGATATCTAAATTTCTCAAATATGCAACCGGACCAATATCACTGGGTAATCTTGATTATCACTCTTCTGAATTACTCGAAGGACTCAATCCCTACAAAGTATGGCTGGTAAAAGAGAGTGACAAAGATATTTTTTTCTGCAGTCTTAAATCTCTTGAAAATTATGAGACACTTAAGAAAAGGATTGAACAGGAGCGATCATACGAAGATGAGTCGGGCAAGGCTTTTCTGATGAGTGAAAGTAAAGAGGAGAAGTCGGGTGGATATTGCCTTATGTTTTATATTAAGAGATAACCTTTTGAGTTAGGTGAGTACTATACCCCTGATAATAACCGGACTGGTAGCCCCAGAAATTGCCAAACCAGTCAAAAAAAAAGTAATATGATTGTTGCAACCTGTCAGATACCTGTGAAGTGGGAGAAGCCTCTCGAAAATATTGACTATTGCGAGAACCTACTGAAAGAGATTACCAAACGACACCCCGGTGTAGATATTGTAATTTTCCCCGAGTTCTTTACTTACGGATTTTCTGTAGAAGGAAAAATTTTTGAAGAGAATGAAGGAATTACAAATAGATGGATGAAAGAGGCAGCTACAAAGTATGGATATGCGATCACAGGGTCGGTACCTGTCCTTGATGATGGAAAAATTTATAACAGGGCATATTTTGTCACTCCCGGGAACCAGGTTAGTTTTTATGACAAAAAACACCTATTCAGTTATGGGGGAGAAAATAAAAATTTCACTCCAGGATCTAAACTTGACATAATTGATTACAAGGGATTTAAAATAGCTCTCCAGATTTGTTATGACCTCAGATTCCCGGTATATATCAGAAACACTGACAACAAGTACGATTTTGTTATAAATGTTGCCAGCTGGCCATCTTCCAGAGAAAAAGTCATTGACCCCATGGTAAGGTCAAGGGCGATTGAAAATGTTTGTTACTACGCTTTTGTAAATCGCAGTGGATCTGATCCGTATAATTTATATAATCCGGTCGGGCTGATATCCGATTACAAGGGAGAGGTGTTGATGCCTTTTGCAGAACTAAAAGAATACAAATGCAGTATTTACAATTTGGATATCATCTCTCTTAAAGAGTTCAGATCCAATTTCAGACCCTGGGAGGATGCCGATAGGTATTTTATTAAATAATTCTATTAAAAGATGAAAAGAGCTTTGAAACTATCGATAATTGCCGTCATTCTGTTTAATCTGGCTCTTGTTTCCTGTAATTCAGGAGTCCGGGACGGAAGTTATACACTTGAAATTTACTCAACCAATGATATTCACGGGAGAATTTTTGACTCACTTTACACAGAAAACAGAAGCAATCCCTACTCACTGAGCTCTGTCTCTGCAATTGTCTCAGATGCCAGGGAGAGACTGGGAGAAGATGGGGTAATTCTTCTTGATGCCGGGGATTTTCTCCAGGGGGATAATTCTGTTTATTACTATAATTATGTGGATACAGTCTCAGAACATATCTTTACACAAGTTGTAAGATATTTGAATTACGATGCCCTGGCTGTTGGAAATCACGATATTGAGACAGGACATAGAGTATACGACAGAATTGTAAGGGAGCTTACTGTACCCTATTTGGCTGCAAATTCTGTTGATCAGCACGGTGGAGATCCTTATTTCGATACCTATAGTATTATTGCCAGAAATGGGGTGAAAATTGCAGTAATAGGGCTTACAAATCCTAATGTAAAGAAATGGATATCAGAAGATCTATATAGCGGGATTGATTTTAAGGAGGCCCTGCCTCTTGTCGATTCTCTTGTGAGAATTGTCAGAAAAAGAGAAAAACCACACTTTGTAATCGGCCTCTTTCATCTTGGGCTGGGGGAAGAGTCAGTCTACGATCCGGAAAATTGCTCCAAGTATATTGCATCGCATACTTCCGGCATTGATTTAATTTTTGCCGCACATGATCATAAAAAATTTGCAGGTTTTTTAAAAAACGGTAATGACAGTACGGCCTTACTGGAGGCAGGGGGCCGTGCTTCAGCTCTCTCTCTTGCAACAGTGACTCTTGAGTTCAAAAACGGCAGAGTGATCTCTAAAAATATTAAACCTATAGTGATCAATCTTGAAGAATCATCTTCTGACGGGAAGTATAACACCCATTTCCGCAAAGAGTTTCTCTCGGTCAGGGATTTTACAAAACAGGATATAGGAGAGATAAAAAGACCCCTCACA
>JALNXR010000324.1 GCA_023230265.1 Bacteroidales bacterium
AACCATAAACATTGTAGTACATAAAAACGCTGTGCCAAAGGAGATAAGGAAGAAACTGGGCTTTTGAGAAATACAAAAGCTTCTTAGAAATACAGAATGAGCATTACCAGGCATATACCCAATTTTTTCACATCGCTTAACCTTCTTTTGGGGACAATAGCTATCGTTTACAGTTTTAAAGGGCTTCAGCTCTTTGCTGTCTACCTCATACTGGCAGCCTCAATTCTGGATTTTGTGGATGGTTTTGCCGCAAGGGTACTTAATGCCTACAGTAAAATGGGAAAGGAGCTGGACTCACTTGCAGATCTTGTAAGTTTTGGTCTGGCTCCCTCCATACTGCTCTATTACCGGTATGATCAGTTTATCGGGCATCAGATATCAGGAGGATACGACACAATTTACATGGAGCTGCTCCAGTTTGTACCTCTTCTCATTACAGTTGCCTCTGCTCTCAGACTGGCCAAATTTAACACAGACGAGAGTCAGAGTGAAACTTTCTCCGGTATGCCAACCCCTGCAAATGCAATACTGATAGGGATGTTCCTCCATTTCACCACCTTTGACCACAGGTTTGATCCCCTGATTGATAATTTCTGGTTTATCCCTGCAATTTCTATTATACTCTCATATCTGCTTGTCTGTAGAATACCGATGTTTTCCCTGAAATTTAAAAATATCGGATGGAGGGATAATAAAGTCAGATATATAACTGCCGCCTTTGGAGTTCTCTCATTAGTGCTCTGCTTTCTGTTGAATTGTAAATGGTCTTTTTCTTTGTTTATCACTTTTCTGTTTTACCTCCTGTTCAACATCATATCTCATATATATCTGAATATAAACAAAATATGGCAGAAGGCAGAAAGAGCATGATCTCCCCCCGGGAGGATGATCATCCAATATATATAACACTTCTCAAAACCTGTTCATCTGTCAGCCGGCTGCTGATATCAAATCCCGATTTTGAAGAGGCTCTGGGGAAAATCACAGAGATAATTGCGGGTACTCTGCTGTTTGACCGCGTCTATATTTGTGAAGTGTCTCATCAAAGGATAGAAATTGAGCGTTATTTTCTGACCGAGAAGGGTAATAACCTGATTAAGACCGCAATGACAGGAGAAAAGGAGTCCCTCAGACCGGATCTTCTAAAAAAAATATACCCTGTTTTAGAAAGAGGAGAAAGTGTCTGTATCTCTAAGTATGATCATCCCCGGTCAGAATATTCTGAGATGCTTCCAACCAGCGGATTGTGCTCCTATACCGCCATTCCGGTTGCAACAGAGAATTCCTGTTGGGGTGTCATTGTACTGGAAAACTATACTGATAAATATATCTGGGACGAAAAGAGTCTTTCTGTTTTTAAAAATATAGCCACTTCACTGGGACTCTTCTTTAAAAGCCACTCTCAAAGACTTGATCTTATAGTGGCAAAGGAGATTGCCCAGGAGAGCGAATACTATGCCACCTCACTTTTTGAACAGTCTCCTCTGGGGATGGCTTATATATCTGTTAACGGAACTCTTGAGAAGGTTAACAAAGCCTTTGAGTTACAATTTGGGGTAAAGAATGAGGTGATTGCCGGGAAATTCAATCTCAATAAAGATCCTGTTGCCATGATACTTAAGTGGGACCAGATTTTTGCCGACCTCGTAAAGGGGGATACCTGCCCGATTAACGGAGTAAAATTCAATCCTTCTGATTTTGGAGTTAAAGGACCTTCCCTACAGTTTAATATCAGCCCTTTCCAGATAAGAGTCAAAGGAAAGGTTAAAAAAATAGCCCTCGTTTTTAAAGACATCAGTGATATTGTCCGGAACGAATCACTTCTGATGATTCAGAGAAATCTGGCTTACGCAATCCTAAACTCAAAAACTGTAAAGGAATTTCTCTCCGTTGCAGCCTTTGAGCTATCCAGAATACTGGATATCACGGGAATATATATTGCTCAACTTTACAACAAGAGTGATTACTTATCCATAACAGGGTATATAAACAAATTTCATAAAAACTGGACCGAACCACACAAAGGCTCCCTTGAGGGGTATGTATACGACAGTGAACACAGTGTTTTGGTTAGCAGGGAGGAGATTTTCGATCTGTGTCAGAAAGGGGAGATAAATTTCCACGGTAATATTCCTGCACTCTGGATGGGAGTGCCCTTCTCCGGGGAGAACTCTTCCTGCGGCGTTATTGCTGTAGTGAATATGGAGAATCAGAACGCTTTTTCTAAAACAGATCTCTCTATTATTGAACTCATTGCAAATGAAACAAAGATTTTTTTAGACAAAAAACGTTCTGAGGAGAACACTATAAAGATAACAAAAGCCATAACCGAGAGCCCCTCATCAATAATCATAACAGACCGTATGGGGGTGATAGAATATGTGAATCCTAAATTTACCAGTCTTACAGGGTATACTCCGGAAGAGGTAATAGGAGGTAAACCCTCAATTTTAAAATCGGGTGACACTCCTGATCTTATATACAAAAGCTTATGGGGCACAATCACATCCGGTCAGGAGTGGAGGGGAGAACTCAAGAACCGTAAAAAGAGCGGAGATTTTTACTGGGAAGATGTATCAATTTCACCTGTCTTTGACGACAATGGATATATTAGCCATTATGTAGCTGTAAAGGAAGATATTACAGACAGGAGGCAACTTATCAGCGAGCTTATAAGAGCCAGGGACAAAGCAGAGGAGAGCGACAGGCTTAAAACCTCTTTTATTCAGAATATCAGCCATGAGATGCGCACACCTATGAATGGTGTGGT
>JALNXR010000325.1 GCA_023230265.1 Bacteroidales bacterium
GGCTTCGTCCTGTCCGATAATTCTTTTGTGAAGCTCATCCTCCATTCTCAGGAGCTTGTCTTTCTCGCTCTCAAGCATCCGTTTTACCGGGATGCCGGTCCACTTTGCCACAACCTCTGCAATATCTTCCGGTTCTACATATTCGTTGATCATTGTGAACTCGCTCTTTTTCTTGAGTTCCATCAGCTCTTTGATCTGTTTTTCTGCGGCAACTATCTTACCGTAGCGCAGTTCGGCCACTTTTCCGTAATCCCCGCTCCTCTCGGCCTCTTCTGCATTGTGTTTCAGCTGTTCTATCTCGATTTTGGTCTTCTGGATCTTGTCGATTATCTCCTTTTCCTTCTCCCACTGTTTCATATCCTTCTCCCTATCCTTTGAGAGTTCGTCGATCTGCCTGGAGAGTTCAGACACCTTCTCTTTGTCGCCCTCTCTCTTGATCGCCTCTCTCTCTATCTCAAGCTGGCGGATTTTGCGGTTGAGTTCGTCTATCGGTTCGGGGATGGAGTTCATCTCCAGACGGAGTTTGCTGGCTGCTTCGTCTACAAGGTCTATGGCCTTATCGGGAAGGAACCTTGAGGTTATGTATCTGTGTGACAGATCGACGGCAGCTATAATTGCATCATCCTTTATCTGCACTTTATGGTGGTTTTCGTATCTCTCCTTAAGACCTCTGAGTATTGAGATTGCTTCGGCCGGGGTGGGCTCGTCTATCATAACCATCTGGAAACGCCTCTCAAGAGCCTTGTCCTTCTCAAAGTATTTCTGGTACTCATCCAGTGTTGTGGAGCCCACTGCCCTGAGTTCTCCCCTGGCAAGGGCCGGCTTGAGAATATTTGCGGCATCCATGGCCCCTTCGCTCCTGCCGGCCCCGACAAGTGTGTGTATCTCGTCTATAAAGAGTATCACCTCTCCGGCACTTTCAATTACTTCTTTTACAACTCCTTTGAGACGCTCTTCAAATTCACCTTTATATTTGGCTCC
The DNA here is from genome assembly GCA_023230265.1 of Bacteroidales bacterium. Taxonomy (GTDB): domain Bacteria; phylum Bacteroidota; class Bacteroidia; order Bacteroidales; family UBA932; genus Bact-08. The sequence goes on from JALNXR010000325.1 coordinate 982, forward strand.
GGCTATCAGTGCTCCCATATCAAGGGAGAAGATTGTCTTTGTTTTGAGGTTTTCGGGGACATCCCCGTGCATTATCCTCTGTGCAATTCCTTCTGCAATTGCTGTTTTACCCACTCCGGGCTCCCCGACCAAAATCGGATTGTTTTTGGTTCTTCTGCTCAATATCTGCAGCACTCTTCTGATCTCCTCGTCCCTGCCTATAACAGGATCGAGTTTTCCTTTGGCAGCCTGATCGTTAAGGTTTATTGCAAACTGGCCCAACGCTTCCCAATTCTGTTTATTGTTCATAATCTTATAATTCTGTTTACAGTTTTAATATATATATTGTATTGGACTCTGATATATAAGTGTGTGCAACTTGCCTGCCAACCCTTATAATGTGACAAAACGGCATAAATAATTATCTATCTTTGCAAAAAAATTGAAATGAAAATTCCGGATCTCAAAGGGGGTGAGCTGTTGCCGCTGGTGGAGAGTTTCTATACAATACAGGGTGAGGGGTATAACACAGGCAAAGCTGCTTATTTTATCAGGCTGGGCGGATGTGATGTAGGTTGCAGCTGGTGCGATGTCAAAGAGAGCTGGAATCCATCTCTCCATCCTCCGGTCAGCTATATAAAAATCATTGAGGATGCTATTGCATCCGGCTCCCGTTCCATTGTGATCACGGGAGGTGAACCACTCTCCTATCCACTGGATAAGTTATGCAAAGCTTTAAAAGATAATGGATTTGAGATATTTCTTGAGACATCGGGATCAAAACCTGTAAGTGGAATTTTTGACTGGATCTGCCTCTCTCCCAAGAAGAAAAAACCACCTCTTAACAACATATATCCATTGGCATCGGAACTTAAGGTGATAATTGAAAAGGAGGAGGATTTTCTTTGGGCCGAAACAAACAGAAAACGGGTGAATGAGAAATGCAGACTATATCTTCAACCCGAATGGAGCAGAAGGGAAATTATCCTGCCTGCAATTATCAGCTATGTTAAGAGTAATCCGGCATGGAGCATATCTTTGCAAACTCACAAATACATAAATATTCCGTAGTTCGTACAGATAAATTTCATAACTTTGGAAAAAATAAAATCCAATTTAATGAAATTTGCTATCAATCTTACAATTGCAACATTTTTTTCTGTTGCACTTTTCGCTCAGGAAAAGGCTCCTGAGAATAAGGGTTACCAATTTACAACCATAAAAGAGTACCCTGTAACCTCCGTTAAGAACCAATCCCGTTCAAGTACATGCTGGAGCTTTTCTATGCTCTCCTTTATGGAGTCCGAGCTTATCAGGACAGGTAAAGGGGAACATGATCTCTCAGAAATGTTTATTGTTGCAAACGCATATTATGACAAAGCTGATAAATATATCCGCACAAACGGGAATATCAACTTTTCACCCGGAAGCTCCTTTGGTGATGCGCTTACCGTCTGGAGAAACTGGGGTATGGTGCCTGACGAGGTGCTTCCCGGATTCAACTACGGAGAGAGCATTCATGTCCATAATGAGTTTGATGCTGTAACAGCCGGATACATCAGCGCTCTTGACAAAAATCCTAACAAAAAGCTTTCGACAGCCTGGAAGGCAGGATTCAGGGGAATTCTGGATGCATACCTCGGCAAAATTCCCGAGAAATTCACCTACAGAGGCAAGGAGTACACTCCAAAAAGCTTTGCCGATGAACTTGGATTAAATATAGACGACTATGTGTCAATCACCTCATTTAACCATCACCCATTTTACACAACTTTTGCAATTGAGATTCCGGACAACTG
>JALNXR010000036.1 GCA_023230265.1 Bacteroidales bacterium
AAAGCGGAATTGAATATCCAATTATAAAATCCTTAGGTTTAAGTGGTGAGATAAAAAGTCTGGATAAAAATGATGTGTTTTTATCTTTTGCAATTAATAGTCCTAAAAACATTGTAATAAAAGTGAATCCAAATATTGTTATCCCTGGCACTATGCTTACAGGCTTAAAAACTTCAATGGGCGCATTTTTTGATATTGTAGAAAACAATAAAATAAAGAAAATCGGCAACAAAACCCCTAATATCAGGGACAATGGATCTCTTAATATTTCTTTGAAATTCCGTTGGGCAAAATAGATATATTTCATATTGATTGCTCCTCCTCATTTAGTAAAACAAATGCATCCTCCAGCTTTTTTGTATTGGTTTGATTGAGGATTTCTGCAACTGTCCCAATAGCTTTAATTCTCCCTTTTTGTATAATTGCAACTCTGTCAGAAAGGGCTTCTACTTCCTCTAAATAATGTGTTGTCAGGATAATTGTGGTTTTTTCTTTAAGCTTTTTAATATTACTCCATAACTCTCTACGAGCAATTACATCCAATCCCAATGTGGGTTCGTCAAGAAATAATATTTCAGGGGCTGTGATTAATGCCATTGCAATACTTAAACGTCTTTGCATTCCTCCTGATAGCAATCTGGCTTTTTTCTTGCGGACTTCAGAAAGATTAAAAGCGATTATCATTTCCTCAACTTTGTCTGAAATTTCATTTTTTGAGATACCATATATGCCTGCAATCATTTCAAGGTTCTCTTGAACGTTCAAGTTTCGTGCAATTGCAGTTTCTTGAGGTGATACATTTATTCTTTGTTTAATGTATTGAGAGTCTTTAATTAAATCCATGTTTAATATTGTAGCATTGCCACTTGAAGGAAGAATCAAGCATGAAAGTATTTTAATGATAGTTGTCTTTCCTGCTCCATTTAATCCAAGCAGTGAGAATAGTTCTCCTTTTTCAATTGATAGATTTAAATCATCAACTGCAACAAAGTCTCCAAATTTTTTAGTCAAATGTTTTGTTTCTATCATAAACTATGATTTTTGGTCTCCTAATATGTTGTACAACGGTTTCCCGGTTTTCTCTTCAATCTCGCGCCTGCTATTCCCTGCAATTGTTCCTCCTTGATGTGCAATTGTCCGATGTTTTCGGACAGTTCACTGCCCTCCTTTCTAAGCTTGGCTTTTAAGTCGTTCCAATATTTTCGAGGACGGTCTGTACCTGTTAATACTTCAATAACATCAATTATTGAAAAATACCATTTTTCATTATCATCTCTCCATATCGGGCGTATCTGCTTTTACTCAAAAAGTTTTATTGCTGCTTCTCTTGTCATAATCAAATCATTATATTCACAAATATATAAAAATATCGTCAGAGAAAGAGGAAAATTACCTGGGTTCTATTTGCTTGGCATACCGTGTGTTACAGGCTGACGTTCTCTTCGTCATATATTTCTATAACCTTTTCATATTAGCCTAATTGATCTGGCATAAGCTTTCTAAAATCCTTTTGTTTCTTTTTATCATTAAATATAGAGTATGCTCTTTATATTGCTTATACTCGTCAATAGTCTGAGGTAATGGTGATCTGTTGAAATTGTCAAATGGTAAAGAGAACTCAATTTGTTCATGTTGGTCAATAAAGTCTTGTAAATGAAAGAAGTCAACATAACCTTTGAAATAAAGAAACAAGTCAAAAAAATCTTTGTAGTTTGTTAAGGTTTTTGAAAGTGGGCTTTCTATGCCTCGGTAAAAACGTCTAATACATTCCAATGTCAAATCAAACCTGTCGCTAATTAATCTGCTAACGCCTCTGGCTTGATTAATTGTAAAGCCGTTCATGTTATGGGCTGGCATTAGTTATTTGTCCTGTTTTATTCAATATATTTTTCCATCATCACAGTTTCGCTGATTGGTTTTCGTTGTGTCTGATGTCTATTTGCATCCAAAAAACTTTCTTTGGGATATCCCAAGATTAATAACGCCGTTGGATGAATGTAATCAGGTAAATCAAATTCATTTCTTATTATCCGTGGGTCAAATAATCCGACCATAACACTTCCAATTCCTTTTTCTCGTGCTGCTAACATCATATGATCTGAAACAATCCCAATGTCTAAATCGCCGGAACATTTATCATCAAATGGTCTGACCAATGCGTTTCTCTCATCTCTACAAATGATCATAACGCATTTAGAACCAAATGTTTTGTATGCTTTCTGAACTTTCCCAATGTTTTTTTCATTTTGAACAACAATTATTCTTTGAGGCTGTTTATTACACGCTGAAGGAGCAACACGTCCGGATTCCAAAATATAATCAAGTTTTTCTTTTTCTATTGTTTTGTCAGAGAAAGAACGAATAGTGCAACGTTGCTTTGCTAAATCCAAAAAATCCATTTTGTAAATCATTTATTGTCTTCAATTCGAGCTGTTTTGTATGCTTGCCCCCAACGATTTGGCGGTATGAAATGTGCCGGATTGCGGTGCTGCGTCTGTATCCACCGTTGCAAAAACCTAAGGCGGAACTAAACGCTTTAAAACCCATGAAAACCGGCATGTTTTTTGACCGCGTTTTGTGGGCTGTAGTTATTTTTTTCTGTTTTTATTTGTGTTTTCTAATTCACTTATGCAGTCAATCAACTCAGACTTTTTTTCACGGTTATTTTCATATTTTAACAGTTTGTTTAATGCAATGTATCTATTAATCGGTTGTTTATACTCGTCAGTATCAATGAATGATGTAAGCCAATCAAGGTAAGGTCTTGTCGATACTTTTTTGCAATCCTTAATCATTGATTTTGCAAATCCAAGCAAATCGTATCCATGCTCATACATGTCAATCCGGCTAATCTCTCTGTCAAGTAGTAATCCATGCAGATAGACATTTTGAAAAGCAGTATCAATCGTATAAATCTTTGCGTCAATTAATTGTCCAAGTCCAAAATAAGCAATTGACCAATTTAGAGAAAGCAATGGTCCTCCAATATCGTCTGGAAAGTTTTTATCAAACCACTTTTTGTAGGTAATTGCTCCTTGATAATCTTCAATCTGCATATACAAATCAGAAATATAATATCGCCTGCCAACACTATCATCAAATCCACCATATTTGCGTTTCTCAGCTGTCAATGCAGCACGGTGTTTTTTAATCGACAATTTTATTTTTTCAATCTGTTTTTCTGTCATAATTATTTATGTGTTTCGATCTTCGCACTATTGCCACTAACGATTTCGTGGCAATTCCCTTTTTAATGGGATTTAACGCGTGTTACCGGTTCGTTGTTTTTTATTTAAGTTTTTTCATTGCTTTGCTTTCCAGTAGTGATCTCATCTGTGTAATAGCAACTTTGTTGAGTTGGAGAAGTCGTTCTGTTTGCGATAAACCTTGTTGAATCAACAAGGCGTTTATGCTTTCCATATTGCTCAATACAACAAGTTGTTCCAATGTTGTGTAATCTCTGATATTCCCACTTTTTTCCGGGTTATTATCCCGCCATTCTTTAGCTGTTATTCCGAAAAGAGCTACATTTAAAAGATCGGCTTCATTTGCATAAACATAAGTTATCTGTCGTTTTGTAATTTTTTGAGGCATGAGATTCTCTTTAATAGCATCGGTATGAATCTGATAGTTAACCTTGGACAAGGTTCTTTGTAAGTTCCAATCTAATTTCAACCGGTTATTTTCATCGCTCTTTAGCCGTTGAAACTCTTTTACAAGATATATTTTGAATTGTGGACTGATCCACATTCCGAATTCAAACGCTATGTCAGGATGGGCATAAGTACCCCCATATCGGCCGGTACTGGCTTTCAATCCTATGGCATTTGTCTTTTGGACCCATTCTTTCACGCTTAATTTGTAGCTGTTTAATCCTGCCTGACCTTTAATTATGGCGAATTCGCCATAATTAAAATCAGGATTATAAACCGACTCCCAAATACCGAGGTACTCAATGGTATTACGATTACGCAACCAATCGGCGATGAAAAAATCACCATCCTTTGCTTTAAGCATATCGGTCAATGAAATGTATTCTTGCTCGTTATCAAGTATGACCGCTATTTCTTTCCCTTCAACCTGAATTTTTGTGTTTAGTACCATGTTTTGAGTTTGTTATTTTTCTTATTTGCACTTCAATGACCGCTAACGGTCGATGGTATGAGCATTGGCGGTTTTCAGGGCGCTATCTTATCAGTTTACCGTATTTTTAAGGCAAGAGAGGCCTTGTGCTCTCCACAAATCCCGACATTGCTTATACCATTTGTTAGCCGCTGGCAATTTTTCCCTTAAATGTAATAAATCAATCAGATTTTTTAGTTAAGAAATTCAATATATCTTTTGTAAACTTAAATGTCCCGGTTTCAATCTGTTTTGTCAAGGTATCTAAATCATTAAAATCCGGATTATCGACCAAATCATGTGCTACAATAAAATCGATACCTTTTGTATCAATAGGGATACGGTATAGATTCCAATTGCTTTCTTTAAATATTTTCCAATGTTTTAACTGACTTTGTTTGTTGACTCCTGCTAACCAAACTTCAAATTTTATTTTATCATGAATAAAAACAATGGCAATCTTTAATCCTGAATTTTTTAATGTTTTTGGCGTGAAGGAAAAATTAGTTTTTTTTTTACCAAAGAAATGGGATTAATCTATATTTAACTTCTTTGCAGTAATCAGAATAACCCGGCAATTCTTTTTGTAATGTTCTGTCTTCATAAAATGTCCTTACAAAAATAATTATTACCATAATAATTACCGGGATCAGACCAAGTGCTGATCCAAATGCAAAAGGCAAAGGGAATGAGCCGAAAAGCATTCCAATATATCCTGGATGCCGGACAAATTTATATGGGCCTGATTTTATTACTTTTTGCATCCTGTCATTTTGAATTCTTACTGTACCTTCAAAAAATGGATTGTGAAGCATAGGCCAAAGTGAAAAAGCTGCAGATAGAATGTATAGTATAATTGCGAGATATATGTATTGGAAGGGAATCGTGAAAAGATTATATCTTACATCAAGCCCGGCTGTGAGTGGGGTAACAATAATTGCCAGAAAAAAGTAACTAAAAATAAGATACTTGTCCAGAGACTTCGTTCCCTCCTGAACCTTCCCTCTGGAATTTAATAGTTCAGGAGATTTTCTTAAAAGAACAAAACTGAAAATTAAACTACCACAAAAGTAAACGGCAAAATATATCCAGGCTCTTAGGTTATTTAACTGTCCGGAAGAAAAAAAGAAAACAATGCCTGTCACGATAATCCAATTAATTGGTGCCAGAAATGCCCTTAACCCTGATTTTGTAAGTTTTTGCATCTTAGAATAATTATTTGAGTTTTTATCGAGTTGCTATTTCGCTGTCTTTCTGCATATTAAAGCCTACGGTTGGCGGTAGTTATTTTTTTAATTCAGTTATTATTTGGGTTTCATATTCAGAATCGAAATTAACTTTCATTTTTTCCTCATATATCTTTGTCAACAATCTTAATTTGCCCTTTTTATCTGATTCTTTGTATATATCTGCCAAGTATAAAAAAGCATTGAAATAGCCAGACATGACAATTCCTGAAATACGGGGTATATTTTTTTCTTTAATGGTTTTATAATCTCCTAAATTTTCAGCGAAAATTAAGGTCTCAAGTTTAGATTCGTCAACTGCATGATTGCTATCATTAGTTTTAACAGGTAATAATTTAGAGACCAACCCGCAGTATTGAAAATAATTATCTAATCCACCATAAAATGTTGGCGATGCAAAATTTGAAAAATAAATTGGTCGTTCAGCAAAATTATCCTCAACTATTTGTAAAAGAATTGCTCTTTGCGGGCTAAGATAGGTGCGCGCTTTGGCTTTTTCTCCTTCTATTTTCGAATGCATTCGCTCCGAAAATAAATCAGGAAATACTTCCCAATTTAGTTGGTAATCGTCAGCCAATCCAAATTGCTTTTTATCTAATGGTGAAACTTGAATAGAAACTATCGTTGTATCCCATTTAAATGGGTGTATATCCATTATTTGTTGATCAGTAAGATTCACCTCTATTTTTCTAACGCCATCTTTAAGACCATTTTTCAAGAACCGTACATACCACGGACGGTCAATATTTCCGATTGGAACAACCGTAATATCTGTTCTGAAATTTTCACATAGCTGAAGATAAGAACAAATATCAAAATCTGCGTTTCCCCCTGCAAATAGGATGGCGTTTAAATCACAGCTCATCAATATGTTCTTTCCAAACTCTAACAACCAATTTGGGTATGCACCTTTATCATAAGCACGTTGATAAAAATAGTTAAGTTTATCAGCATCATAGTTTTGCATTGCTATAAAAGCATTGCCACTGCATTGAGCACCGTAAAAATATTTTGCATCGCCATAATTAGGGTCAAGTTCTAGTGCTTTGTCTAAATACTTGAATATCTGTTCTGAGTATGAATTGTCGTAACCTTTCAAAGGACGACTGTCGTAGGCTCTATAATGATTAAACCACCCAAGATAATAATAAATTTCTGCATCATTAGGCGATTCAGAGAGTGCCTTTTCTAACAAGTCAATCGCTTCATTATAATGCTCATTTTTAAACTCTTCCAATGCTTGTTCTTTCAATGTCATTTCTTATGGGAAAGCAATTGTCACAGAAAGTAAAAAAAATATAATTGTACTGCTAAGTTTCTTCATTTTTGCTGCTTTTATAATTACTGGCAACGGTTGGCGGTAAATTCCGGTTTTAATGGGATTTACCGCGTGTTATGACCCGTGCATTATTTCTTATATCCAATTTTATTGCGGACATCATCCTGTTTGTTCGATTCAAACCCTGTATCCTATCTAAAAGGTATTTGAATACACGATTTATCTTGTCATCCAACTCTCCAAGTTTTTTACTAATATCCTTATTATCTAACAAGTGTGCTCTGTATCTTGCGAATGCCCTCATAATCTCAATATTCATCTCTATTGCCTTGTTTGATCTCAATACAGATGAAAGCATTGCTACACCCTGTTCTGTGAATACCATAGGATTAACGCTGGAATGTTTTAACGATGATAACCGGTCACAATTTGTGACCAGTTGAACAGTTTCTTCCTTTGTCAGCTCAAACATAAAATCCGGCGGAAACCTATTGATATTCCTCTTAACTTGTTGCTTTAAAACTTTGGTCTCTGTTTCGTACAAGGTCGCTAAATCAATATCTATCATAACCTTGTATCCTCTGAATTCAAAAATTAATGATTCATAACTCCCTCTAATCATCCCTTCTTCCATAATTTTTGCGTTTTTTAGTTTTTAATTTATGCCTAGGCCATAACGGTCGAGTGTATGTTCCGTAAGGTATTGCTGGGCAGTTTCCTGTCCAACGACTCGAAAGTTTGAGCGGGCTACAAGGTTTGAATACCCACTGAAACCCTTATGGCGTATACACTTTGTTAGCGTTTCGTCGTTTATTTTTTTCGTAATTTTTCTTTTATTTTTGCTACATTGTTTTTTGTCGATGCGTTTGGGTAGACAAGCTCTTGTAAACACTATTTCTTAATTCTCTTACTGTAATTTTATAGTGTAGTACCTTCATGTCATCTGATTTTATTCTCCATTAGCTCTGTCAGGTTTGTTGTAAATGGAAATGCAGAAGCTCTTCCGGTTGAGTAGTTTTTTAAATTTCTGAAATTCCAGCTCACATTTTTGAATTCTTTATCTGTCACTGGTTCAATTTTGATAACTAAATAGTGGTCCTGCGATGGAGATGGGTAGCCCTTTCTGATTAAGTCCTCTTTTGAAAAAACCTTTGGTCCTCTGCTCACAATTTTCCATAAATCACCTGATTCCTTGGCCCCCTTAGTATGAAGTAACAAGTATTTTGAACTGACTGTTTCTTTATCCAAAACGAGTGAACCAGCACCTGATCTCGAATCGATCCCAGCACCCATTCTGAAATTATAAAGTCCGTTCCTGGTAATCCAGTTGTGTTGTTCAGGAGAATTGTAATATCCCACTAAAACGAAAGTGTCGTCCGGAATTAAATCCCGGTTTTTGTTATATGGTTCAGGTAATGGATCGTTAATTATATGTTCATATTCCGGAGGATTTTTATACACATCATAAGTTCTGTAAGCAATTTTCTCTCTCTGTGAAGTTCGATTTATAAAGTGTTCAATAATCTCAAGAATGAATGCTTTTAGTTCTCCGATACCGCTGTCAGATTTTGTTGGTTTTACCGGAAATGCACCAAGGCCGGGTATTATCTCGTGAAAACCTTTTTGTTTGATTGCTTTGTCTCCGGGATACAACACATAAGCACCTCCCGTCCTTCTTATTGCATCCTTATAAGCATGCATTTTAAGCAGATCTGCATTTTTATATATCCCTTTGCGATTGTCGGCCTTCTCTTCATCCAGGTCTACCTTTGTGTTTTGTTCAAGAATATCAGTCAGGCTGTCGACTTTATATTTGGCATCAAAATGAACATGGACAATCAGCTCCTGTTTTTCGGCTTCTGGTTCCGAAATTCCAAATGGCCAGAATGATAGTGTATAGTCCAACTACCTGAATCGGGATAGAATTTCTTACCGCTGAATGAACGGTTGTAGTTAAAGCGAATATTCAGTTTTCTATTTCCTGAATCGTAAACGCCTCTAAGTGCAGTGAATTTACCTTGTTTTATCTGGAGGTTTAATCCATCTGGAGTCTCTTTTATTAATTCTGAAATATCCTTAGGTTCTATTTCAAAAATGGCCTGAAACAAATCAAGGAGTGTGAAGAAAAGCCAGTATTCATACAATGTGGCAATGTCCTTTTTACCACCACTGTAAATATTATCACCTCCAGTCCAGATTAATTTAGCGGCAAGGTCAAACATCAGCCAAACACGCAGCACTTCCCGATATCCCTCTTTTCTTTGCAATACTGGACTATTTAGTATTAAGGTTGTGGGTCTTGAAATTTTACGAAAAATAGAATGATGTAGCTGATTTTCCAGTTCACGGATCAGAATCTGAGATTCGGCCTCCAATTTTTTATTTCCGAAATCTTTTGCTCTTCGGTTTATATCGGTACAAAATTTCAGAAAACTTTCCAGTGCATGTTTTACAAAACGGTTCTCAGGTGTATCAACCGAGTCTGTTTTCCGGACAGTTGAGATTCTTTCTGGAAGAGTTTCGATGTTATAGTTTTGCAGATAATGTGACTCTGGTAGTTTTGTCCGTTTTCCACCATTTAAAATTTCTCTGATATTGGCGTTGGAAAAACGTCTTGCATTCCGAATGTCTTTCTCTTCTATTATTTCTGTCCATCTGGTTACCGGCGATGTGACAATCCGGTGTACTGCCTGAGCAAACTCATCAGTTCCTATAACCGATTTGATGAAAGCAAATTTTTGATACAGAGTCTGACTATCTTTGGTATAATCAATTTCAAGATGCTGCGAAACAGGAGAATTGGCCTGTAATAACAATTCAGTACATTTTTCTGTAATCAGTCCCAGCATATCACGGTAATCGTCCCGATAACCTGATTTTACTGACTGTACTTCAAGCTCTAATTTAGTGCATTCTTCTAAAGTCTCTTTCTTTAATACAGGAATTGAGAGTGTGCCCACAAAGATATTTGGGGAAATTGTCCCTATATTGGGAGTGCGTTTGTGTTGCTGAATGATGTTTTCACCTATGTCACCTAGTAAAAAACCAGAATCACTAATCTGATAATCGTAAATACAACCTTCTACCAGCTGAAAAGGTGCTTCATTGTGTTCAATGGCACTTCCCTCTGCATCAAATAATGAATCCGGTCTGCGGGAATCTATCCAGATCCGCAAACCTTCCTTAACGGAATCAAGGCTTATTTCTATACTTGATAATGGTTTCATCCTTTATTAGGCCTCTGCAAAGCTTGCAAATCCGTTATCGATTGCACCTTTATACATTCGGACAATTTTCTCAAGTGAAATGGGATAAAGTACGTTGGCTCCGTTAAAATCAAATCCAGTATTTTCAAAAACATCCTTAACAATCTTTAAATCCTCTTTAACACAGGATGAACCAAGGATTTCCAAAACGGGGCAGAGTTTTCTGCGTGATCCGTGTAGCTTGGGTAACAGCTTCTGCATAATGGCAATGTCAATTTTCTGATTGGTTGTGAGGTTATTATCCAACACAGTTAGCTGATTTATTAAACGCAAAATTTCCGTTGCACTACGGTACCCGAATTCAGCTCCGGACTTTTTAAGTTCTCCAAAGAATTGAATCAAAGTAGCATTGATTTTTTCAATCTCTTCTATTGCAAACGATTTATTTGCTGACATCTCTAGAAAGCTTTTTGCCATTGCCGCACCTTTACCACTTAAGGCATCCATATTAATTTCCTTTACGTTACTTAGGAAATGTTTCATTTCATCCTGTGTAACGCGGAATTCGATGGTATTGGCTCTATCCAGCACCTTGGGGCTGAACATGTTGGTAGTCTCGTCAATATTAACAGTGCCAATTATGAAAAGGTTAGAGGGGACGTTGAGTTTTGCAGGCACTCCGTTTTCAATTGCTCCTGAATGCAGCGGAATTTCTTCGTTTGATTCCATAGCGCTTAAGAAATCGGCAAAATAGCGTTCCACATGGCTAAGATTCATTTCATCCAGAATCAGGAAGTAGGGAAATTCGGGATGTTTATTTGCTTTTATAATTAAATCCAGTACACCGCTGTCTGGCTTTACATATTCTTCCGGCTTAAGGGCGTTGGGATATCCTAGAAGTGGCTCACGGTTGGTCCAGTCGGCACCTACTGGAATAATGCAGTATTGGCTTTCATCCTGACAGATCCACTTAACAAAAGCCTGTGCCAGTTTGGTTTTGCCGGAACCGGAAAGACCGGTTAGGATTAAAAAGGGTTTGGTGAGAAGGGAGGCGGTAAAACGAGTGATGAGAGTGTCAGAATATGATAGCCCGGCATTTTTGATTGCTTGCTTTAATTTATCTTTATAAAATAATACCATGTCTGTCTTTTCAATTCTTGGTAAATCTGCAATACTAATATTTGGCAAGTCTTTATTTGATAGCCTTTTATATGTGCTGTTAATTAAAGTGAATAGCTTTGGAGAACATGGTGTTAAGTAAGCACCTTGCCTTAATTCTAAATTTTTAGTGTAAAAAACTTCTGATTCAGATCTTATTTCATCTAATAATGGTTTGTTTTTATCATTGAGTATCATACCCCGAGAAATTTCAGGGTTTAATTTTTCAAAATTTTCTAAATGTATTATATAGCTTGGGCGATCCCATTCAGTTCCCAGTACACCAGTTGTTTCAATTGCTTTTGTCTGAGTTACTGAAATACCAACAATTTTTGAATTGTCTATTAAATGAATTATCACATCTCCGATTTCTACCTCTCTCATATTTTTGTAGATGTCTCCCCCCCTTTTGTCTTTCCGAGGAGACCACAATGCTTTTCCAAACGCACGGTCACCTTTTAATCTATCTTTTCTTCCATTTACAAGTGTTTTTTCAATCCAGTATTTCATAATTTAGTTGTTTAATTTCATGGTAATTAAGGTGAATAGGGGAGAGGAAATAATAATTGTGTCTATCTACTATGTCATTCATAATCTTGACTCTAACAGTCACGCGGTAAATTCCCGTTTTAATGGGATTTAACGCGTGTTAGCAGATCGTTGTTTTTATTTCAGCCTTTTTATTGTTTTACTTTCTAGTAGTGATTTCATTTGACTAATAGCAACTTTATTGAGTTGAATAAGTCGTTCTCTTTGAGATAAACCTTGACGGATAAGAAGAGCGTTTATACTTTCCAAATTGCTTATTACTACCAGCTGTTCTAATGTTGCATGATCTCTTATGTTCCCGTTTTTATCAGTATTGTTGTCCCTCCATTCTTTTGCAGTAATTCCAAAGAGTGCAACATTCAGCAAGTCAGCTTCATTAGCGTACACACAATTCGCTTGTTGTTTAGTAATTTCCTGAGGTATCAGTTTTTCTTTGATTGCATCCGTATGTATAAGGTAATTTACTTTTGCCAATGTCCTTTGTAAATTCCAATCTAATTTCAGCCGACAATTTTCATCGTCCTTCAGCCGCTGAAACTCATTGACCAGATAAATCTGAAATTCAGGACTTAACCACATTGCAAAGTGAAATGCAATATCTTTGTGTGCATAAGAGCCTCCATAACGCCCTGCTCTTACGATCAATCCAATAGCCTTAGTTCGCTCAATCCATTGTCCAACAGACATTATAAATCGATTTGTGCCGGCTTCTCGTCCAATTACGCCGAATTCGGTGTAATTAAAAATGGGATTATTTACTTTCTCCCACACACCTAAGTACTCCAATGTATTTTTATTGGTTATCCACTTACCGATTAACCCACTGCCTTCATTGAATCCGGTTGTCATATCAGTTAAACTGATATAGTCGGTTTCATTTTGGTTAATAACAGTTATTGAAGATTCTTTGACCTGCAATATTCTTCCTTTTGCCATATTTCCTGTTTTTTATTTTTATTGTAATACATTGCAATGACTGTTAACGGTACGAGGGTAGGTTTTGTTGCCAGCTTATCCCCTGGCAATGTCGTGAACATCTCTTTATTAGCCAAATATAAT
>JALNXR010000037.1 GCA_023230265.1 Bacteroidales bacterium
GTGGTGCTCCTGTCGCTTTTACCTCTTCTTAAAATGAGAATAAATCCGGATCTGGAATCCTATTTCCCTGAGAGAATGAGTTCCAGACAGGACAATGAAAAGGTTAAAAAGCTCTTTGACAGGAGTGAAAAAATGGCAATTATACTGGAAAACGGGGATCTGCTGGATAGTTCCTTTCTGGAAAGATTATCGGATATAAGCAATGAGATAAAAGATTCACCCGTTTTTGGAGATGCAGTTTCACTCACAACGGTCACCAATTTCAGGGGAGAGGATGGTTTTCTGTTAAGTTCTCCCCTGGTAGAGAATTACAAAATGACTCCTGAGGATAAGGCGAACCTCTGCAGGGAGATAAGTTCAAAAAAATTAGTATATGGAAAAGTGGTGTCAAAAGAATTCGATAAGGCACTTATAATAGCCGGTTATAATTCCCTGGCACCTGATTCGGCTGTTACCGGTGAGATGGAGAGGATAATTAAAAGAAATCCGGGAGAGGGGAAGGTAATCTGCACAGGGATCCCGCTGTTAAGGGAGGAGGCAGCTAAAAAAATTGTCAAGGACCTGGTGATTCTGCTCCCCCTGGCTCTACTGGTCATGTTGATACTTCTGACTCTGATGCTGGGAGATATCAGGTATATGTTGCTGCCCTTCTCGGTGGTGATATTCAGCACCATCTTTGCTATGGGGCTGATTCCGCTCTTTGGATGGGAGATGAGCATCATAGGAGTGATAATTCCGGTTATGATGATTGCAATTGCCAATAACTACGGAATTCACTTTGTTGCACGTTACAGAGAGGTAACCGGAAAGAGGAGAGAAAATAAAGATGGAAAAAGAGAAAAAGAGGAGAAGCAGGAAAACGAGGGAGAATTTATCGCTGCAGGACTCATAGACTTTCTTGGAAAACCAGTTATTATTTGCGCCCTTACCACTATTGCCGGAATAATGGGATTACTGGCTCATATTCTGGATCCTGTGAGGCAGATGGGTATAGTGACATCCCTCTCGGTAGCTTTTGCTCTGCTATTAAGTCTTGTTTATATACCCTCTGTAATCTCACGTTTTAAAATATCTGAGAAAACAAAACACTTCCGTTCCGGCAGCAGAGGCAGAAGTTTCTCTATTGAAAAATTATTGAAAAAGAGCGCATATACAGTTACTCAAAAGCCAAAGAGGATTCTGCTCATCTTTTTCTCTGTAACACTTATCTCAATTTTAGGACTGTTCAGCCTTAAAATTTCTCCTGATTCGGGGAATATTCTACCGGAGGATCACCCCTTCTCCCGGGGGAGTGATATATTGGACAAGGATTTTGGTGGCAGCAAATATATAAACCTGGTAATCAGCGGAGACATTCTCTCACCCAATATTATAAACTCTATGGATAAGATGCAGGAAGAGATTGCCTCCGTTCCGGGTGTGGGAGCTGTCATCTCTCTGACAGATGTACTCAAAGAGATTGGCAAAGCTCTCAATGACCCTGCCGATTCTCTTTATGGGGAACTTCCCCGGACCAGGGAGATGGCTGCTCAGTATCTGGAGTTGTTTAGCATGAATGCCTCTCCGGGAGAGATGGAGAACTATCTGGATTTTGATTATAAGAACACCCTGATGAGGATTCAATACAGTGCCGGAAGTATCAGGGATGCAGGAAGAATTGTCGATGATATTAAAAAAAAGAGCAAAGAAAGCAATCTGGATATTACAGTGGGTGGTTATACCCTTATCGAATACGAGATGAACCGTTCTGTTGCAAAAGGTCAGTATCTCTCACTGCTCTTCGCCTTTGCTGTAATTTTCCTGCTTCTTCTGATGATTTTCAAGAGCACTTACGCAGGATTGCTCGGATCGTTGCCTCTGCTCTTTGCAGTGGTTACAACAATGGGAACAATGGGTTTGCTTGGTATAGAACTGGATATTGTAACTTCGCTTATATCTTCTGTCTCAATAGGTCTGGGAGTGGATTTTACCATACACCTCTTCTGGAGAGTCAAAAGTGAAAGTATTGCGGGAAAAGGGATCAAAGAGGCGCTGATACTTGCAATAAACAATGCAGGAAAGGGGATCACTATCAATGCCCTCTCGGTGATGGCCGGCTTTTCCGTACTATTTGCATCAGCTTTTCCCATGATAAGAAACTTTGCACTGCTGATAATCCTGTCGATATTTCTCTGCCTGGTGAGTGCCCTGCTCCTCATTCCCGCCCTGTCGCTGATTTTAAAACCAAAATTTTTAACCGACTCTAATAATGATAAAAAATGAATAATATGAAATTCAGTTTACAGACAACATTTATAATGCTCTCTTTAATCACTGTTGCATCTTATGGCTCACTCCAGGCCACAGAGGTGTCAGGTGAAGATACAAAGGCATATGAAATTATGAAAAAGGCCTCTGATCTGGTGGATTACAAGAGCATATCAATGAAGATCTCCCTTAAGACCTACAATCCATCAGGAGGCATAAGGGTGAGGGAGATAGAGTCTTCATCACTTAGTGTTCCGGGAGTGAGTAAGATGATAATCCGCATATCTGCTCCTCCTGATCAAAAAGGTATTACAATGCTTATTCACGATTACCCCGACAAAAGCGATGATATGTGGATTTACCTGCCCTCATTGAGAAAGAGCAGAAGGATTGTGAGTTCAGAAAAGAGCTCCCAGTTTATGGGTTCGGAATTTCTCAACTCCGATATGAGCCGTCCCCGGCTGGAGGATTATTCTCATACTCTTAAAGATAAAACCGGTGCCGGAGAAGGGGAGTTCTGGATAATTGAATCGGTCGCAGTAAATGAATCAGTTGTTAAGGAGAGCGACTTTTACAAAAAAATTTCCTATATCTCAAAAGATGAAAACCTTTGCCGCAAGACTGAGTTTTATGATAAAAACGGTACTCTTCTCAGGAACCAGCTCATAACAAAATTTATCAGAAACGGCCCTGACAAATACATTGCTGCAATGATGGAGGTTACAAACCACAAAAGCGGCCGTCGTTCAACCATTGAGATTACTGTTGTAAAGGAAAAAGAGGCTTTGAGGGAGAATAGTTTTGATCCGGCAATGCTACGTTAAACCGTTTGTATTTCTTACAATAATTTCGTAATATTGTATAGAATACTCACATGAATAGATCATGATAGCAGTCCAATATCTGCTGTTTATTATTGTTGTTCTCCTTTTTGCAGTTGCATACCCGCTTTCCGGTTACCATCAGCAAAGATGGTTTACATTTTATGAATCCGGCAGAGTCACTAAAAAAATAAAATGGTATTATAACACCATCCTCTGGGCCTGGATTCCCACAATTGCCGTAATCACCGTTATGTTAATTACCGGATTCAGATTAAGGCATCTTGGGCTCAAGACTATCAATCTTTCTGAGTCAGGTTTTGACGACTGGCTTATATATGCACTGCTGTTTTTATACACAGCTTACATCTGCTACAATATTTTCACATATATTACCTTAAGAATTAATCCTGAGACCAGAAGCATATCAATCAGTCAGATACCTTTAAGGATAAGACCTTTACTTCCTGTAAACCGCACAGAGAGAAGAGTCTGGGCACTTGTTTCCGTAACTGCAGGGATAACCGAAGAGGTTTTATACAGAGGTTACATTTTTTTTGCCTTAGGGCTGCTCTTTCCTATGCTACCCCTCTGGGCTGTGTTGCTTATCTCCTCCGCACTTTTTGCAATCGGGCACATCTATCAGGGTAAAAGTGCAATAAAACCGGCTGTGGCAGGACTCTTTTTCGGAATTTTCTACATACTTTTTGATTCTATCGTTCCGGTTATTCTTGCACATATTTTGCAGGATGTTGTTGTAATATGGCTTATGATGGATAGAGAATGATAACTCTATCTCTATGCAATTATTTGTACATTTGCCGATAATATCAACCGCAACACAATGTTTAAAATAGATACATCCTATTGTTCAGACAAATACCAGTATACAATGGGAAAAAGCTTCTTTGATGCAAATCTGACAAAGAAGTCCGCTGTCTTTAACCTTTTTTACAGAAGTGCCCCTGACCGTAACAACTGGGCTGTGGTGAGCGGAATAGAGGAAGCACTTGTAATGATATCATCCCTGGGGAGTAAAGATGCAGCTTTTTTTGAGAAATTCATCCCGGGAGAGGAGAACAGAGCGTACAGGGAGTATCTGGCCTCCATGAAATTCACAGGCAATGTATATGCAATGAGGGAGGGTGAGATTGCCTTTCCTATGCAGCCTGTGGTTATTGTCGAGGGGCCTCTTATAGAGGCACAAGTACTTGAAACACCTCTGCTCTGCATTATGAACCATCAGATGGCAATTGCCACCAAAGCATCCAGAGTTTCCAGGGCAACCCAAAAACCAATAAACGAGTTTGGCTCCAGAAGGGCACATGGCCCCTGGGCAGCTATATACGGTGCAAAGGCAGCCTATATAGGAGGTTGCAGCTCCACCTCAAATATTCTCACCTCGGATATTTTCGGGATTCCTGTTTCCGGGACAATGGCTCACAGCTTTGTAACGGCTTTCGGATGCACAGTCTCCGGGGAGCTGGATGCCTTCAGAACCTATTTAAAGAGTCACCACGGAGAGGCAGTGATACTTCTTGTAGATACCTATGACACACTTAAATGCGGTATTAAAAATGCAATAAGAGCCTTTAAGGAGACCGGTATTGATGACAATTATCCTCAATCCTACGGGATCAGGCTCGACAGCGGTGATCTTGCATATCTATCTATCCGTTGCAGGGAGGAGCTGGACAGGGCGGGACTCACCAAATGCAAAATTTTCGCAACCAACTCTCTCGATGAATATATTATCAGTGATATTGAAAAACAGGGAGCAAGGATAGATGCCTACGGAGTGGGAGATGCCATAGCCACAAGCAAGCACAACCCCTGCTTTGGAAATGTATATAAACTGGTACAGATTGATGGCCAGGGTGTTTTAAAGAGGTCAGAGGAGAAGGCTAAGGTGATTAATCCCGGTTTTCAGTTAACCTACAGAATTATCCGGGAAGGAATGTTCCAGGCAGATGTCACCTGCCTGAGAGGAGATTCTCTTGCAAAATTGATAGAGGCAAAAGAGACCATAACAATAAGAGATGAGAGAGATTACACAAAGGTTACCACTTTTAAATCCGGGAGCTACGACTACAAGATTCTTCAGCAGCAGATATTTAAGGATGGGATAGCGGTTGCAGAAAATATCCCTGTATCCCGGAGAAGAGATTACTATCTCAAAAATCTGGACTCACTTAATGAAACCGAAAAAAGACTGATTAATCCCCACTATTACAAAGTAGATATTTCTGATGATCTTTATGAAAAAAAAGAGAGTCTCATCAATTCACTGATAAAGGAGATAAAGGAAAATTATGAAAATGAATGATAAAGATGTCACTCATATAGTAGTGGATATGCTCTTCGATTTTATAGAGGGTACTCTTGCCTGTAAAAATGCAAAAGAGGCAGTGACGTTTTCTGTTAAATATATTAACGGAAACCCAAAGCAGAAAGTTATTTTCGTGTGTGATTCTCACCCTTCTGATCATTGCTCTTTTGTTCAGTCCGGAGGTGTATGGCCTCCGCACTGCGTTGCAGGAACTCCAGGAAGTGAAATTGACGGCAGCTATTACCGGGATGTAGAAAATCCCGGACAGAGGCCTTCTGAAACCAACATCTTCAGGAAGGGGGCGGAGAGCGGTCGGGAGCAATATTCCGGTTATCAGGCTGTCAACAGCAGAGGTGAGACCATTGGAAATTATTTAAAAGCCAACTATAACGGTGCAGGCTCTCCGCCGGTTGTTGTAAGCGGCATTGCCACAGAATTCTGCATTAATGAAACTGTATCGGATCTGTTGAGGGAGGGATTCAGAGTCTTCCTGCTTAAGGATGGCCTGGGATATGTGGATTACAAAAATCATATCCAAACCCTTAAAGATTTGAGTAAAAAAGGTGTAACTCTTATTTGACAATATGCATAAAAACATAAAAGCCAATTTTAAAGAGAGTCTGATGCTCGTTACAACTCTCACTCTCCTCCTCTTTTCTCTCCCCAATCCGGCCATAGGGATGAACAATGAGGACACTCTCACTGTCAGGAGCGACTCCCTCTCATCCAAAGAGATGAAAAGAGTTCTTAGAGAGAGGGAGAGAGCCCGCACCGACAGTTTAAAATGGATAAAGGACAGTATCAGGTGGGCAAAACCCAGATATCTGACCAGCTACATTGTCCCGGATTCGCTTAAATACAAGAGAATAATAGTTTGGAACTTCGATCAGCATTTGAACTCCGTTGAGTATGGGAAGATGGATACAGCCTTTAATGAGACCTTCTACGATTATAAATTTCTTAAAAAGGATGCAGGGGCAACTTATCTGGGAATTTCCGGCTCCGCCACTCTTCTGCATAACTATTTTTTAAGGGAAAAACTATATGAATTCAACGATTTCTCCCCCTATCTTGTATGGGGCTACACTCCGGAAACACTTCCAAACTACAATACAAAAACCCCTCACACAGAGATGGGCTATTGGGGCACCCTGTTTGCAAACAGAGATAAGGAGGAGACCAACATCAAGTTTCTTCACACCCAGAATCTCACCCAAAATTTAAACATGGGAATAAACTATGAAAGGTTCGGGGCAGAAGGATTGCTTGGAGAGGAGAGGACAGACAACAGGAATTTTTCTGCTGCGGTAAATTACCTGGGTGAGAGATATGTCATGCACGCCGGTTATATTTTTCAGGGGATCAAAAGGGCTGAGAACGGAGGGATAGCAGATGATGCTCTTATTCTGGACACACTTACAGATATTAAGACAGTACCCTTCCGGCTTCTGGATGCTGATAACCGCCTGAGAAGAAACACCCTTTTCCTGACACACTCTTACGGCATACCTTTAAGGTTCGGAAAAGGCAGGAACTCTGCCGATTCCTTAACCGCCGGCGGGCAGGGCAAGAGTGACCCGGAGGGAGAGTCTGCAAAAAATGACACACTCAATGTTGCAGAGGGGACAATCACATATTTCGGGCATTCGGCGGAGTTCTCCACTTACAGCAGGAGATATACAGACAGAATAGCCACCACTGACTCAATTGGCAGATCTCTGTACAACGGCTGGTTCAATATCAATCCGGAGAGCAGTTTTGACTCCACCCGTGTAAGCAGGTTTGAAAATAAATTGTTCATAAGGCTTCAGCCCTGGGCTCCCGATGCCATAATCTCCCGGCTTGACGGTGGAGCCGGTTATCAGATTCTGAGCATATACAGTTTTAAACCCGAATTCTACATAAAACCTGCATACAATACCACCTATACCAACTTCTATCTCTATGCCGGAGCATCGGGACAATTCAGAAAATACTTCAGCTGGAAGGGATTTGCAAAATACACAATGGCAGGGTATAACGCCGGGGATATCTCTGCAGAAGGCAAAATCAGGCTATCTGCTTATCCCGGCGACCAACCAATACACCTTACAGCAAATCTCAAATTTAATGTTACCACTCCCGACTGGTTCCAGAAGAGCTATTATTCCAATCATTACAAATGGAACAACAATTTTGACAAGACAAAGGAGACCAGAATTGAGGCAAGTCTTTATCTGCCAGGTCTGGACCTGAGCGCCTTTGCAGGATATTCTCTACTGTCTGACCAGCTCTTCTACGGCAGGGATGGTATAATTGCACAGCACGGAGAGATTGAGTCAGTATTTGCTGCAAGTGTGGAGAAGAACTTTAGATTGTGGAAATTCCATTTTGATAACCGTATTTTGTATCAATTCACATCAAACCGGGAGGTGCTACCGCTACCGGCAATCAGTGCCAGACTTAGATACTATCTTGATTTTAATGTTGTCAAAAATGTAATGAGAATGCAACTCGGTGCCGCATTAACTTATAATACAGAATATTACACCCCCTCCTACAATCCGGCACTCGGACAGTTCTATTTACAGAGTGAGCGAAAAATAGGCAATTGTCCTTACATAGATGCCTTTATAAATATTCAGTGGCACCGCACAAGCATATTCATTAAATATTTAAATGCAGCACAGGGGTGGCCGGACGGAGACTATTTCTCTGCAAATCATTATATCATGCCCCAGTCATCTTTGAAAATCGGAATACACTGGCCGTTTTATGTAAAATAGGTAAGGGATGAACTCTCTGCTTAAAATATCTCTGATTACATTAGTTACATTGATAATGTTGCTTGTGACCGGTCCGGCAGAGCTCTTTGAGCCCGACAGAACTCTTTCCAACTTCCAGAATGACACATTAAAAGCAGGCATCAGAGTTCCTGACGGTATCTTTTTAAAACAAGGGCACATAACCGGTTTCCATTATGAACTTCTCAAGAGGTTCGCCTCAAGAGCCAGATGCCACATAGTGATCAAACCCTGCAATTCGGACAATCCGTGGAAAATGGTTTCAGATGGAGAGCTGGATCTGTTGGTGGCTGATTCAGAAAACGATACCATACCGGAAATTTATCAGACAGAATTAATATCAGGTATTGAGCTTAACCAATACAAACAGGTCTGGGTTGTGAGAAAAAGCGACTACTCAAGATTGGAGGATATGAATCATTGGATAAGCACATTCCGTCAGAGCAGAGAGTATTATGAACTTCTGGCAAGATACAGAAAGATCCCCGGGAATCAAACAGTCAGGAAATTCCGGGGGACCAAATTTCTCTCTCCCTATGACACACTTATAAAAAAATATGCAACCTCCATAGAGTGGGACTGGAGACTTCTTGCCTCACTGATTTACCAGGAATCCAAATTTTCAATGGAGGCAAAGAGCAGCCGCGGTGCTCACGGACTTATGCAGATAAGGCAGGCCACAGCCAGGGAGTTTAATATAGATAACATCTATGATCCGGAACAGAATATTAAGGCAGGCACTCTTATGCTCAGACGGTTGAGCAGAATCTACAGCGGCCTTGAGCTCGACTCTTTAAACTCTCTCAAACTGGTGCTTGCTGCCTATAACGCCGGAGAGGGAAGGGTTGAGGATCTCCGCAGATATGCTATTCACAAAGGAGCCGATCCCAATGACTGGGAATCAATTGTGGGCATTATCCCCTCCATGAGACACAGCGAAAACATCCCCGGTGGGGTGCTCAGATTGGGAACATTCAACGGCAGGGAGACTGTCCGTTTTGTAAAGGAGGTCCTTGAGAGATACGACTATTATAAAGAGTTCATTTAAATCCCTCTGACTGTCATAGATTGTGATCACTTGACGGCCATCGTACCCGCCGGATTGATACCGGCAATAAAAAGTGATGGCAAAAACATAAGCAGCATCACAACCAGATAGGCACACAGATTCAGGGAGGCAATCTTTAACAGGTCGATATGTATAGGAACAGCATCCACAAAATAGTTTGCAGGATCCAGTTCAACGATCCGGAAGAATTTCTGAATCAGGGCAGCAGTAAGAGCTGCCAGATTACCGGCAAGCATGCCCCTTACAAGGATTGTGGAGCTTTTACTCAGGAAAATTTTATGGATATCCATATTTTTCATTCCCAGTGCTTTAAACAGACCAATCACCGATATCTTCTCAAAAAGCAATATAAGTAATCCCGATATCATATTAAAACCGGCTACTGCAAGCATAAGTATCAGTACAACCATTACATTGTAATCCAGAAGAGTGAGCCAGTCAAAAAGATGAGGATACATCTCTTCCACTGTCAGAAGATCTGCCGGTGGATCTTTTACGGTAGAAGAACTGTAAATTATATTATTCATTCTTCTCATTACATCACGGCTGTCAACACCCTTTTTTAAAGCTATCTCAAAACCGGACACCTCCCCCTCACTCCAGCCGTTCAACCTTTGTATCTGACGTATATCTGCAATTATCAGCGTTTTATCAATTTCTTCCAACTGGGCATCATACACTCCGGATATCTCAAAAGAGGAGACTCTCACACTCTTATCTATAAAATATATTCTGACCCGGTCGCCGGAAGAGAGTTTAAGGGCAGAGGCAAGTCTTCCTGAGATCAGTATCTGGTTTGATAATGTTGAGTCTGAATAGTCGGGCAGGGTACCGGTGGAGAGGGCGGATCTGTAGAATTCCCAGTCATATTCCTGTTCAACACCTTTAAGTACCACTCCCTGAATAAGATCCCCGTTTTTGATCATCCCCGACCTGTATGCAAATCCGGAAAATGATCTTATCTCCCCGAGAGAATTCAGTCCCGGCAGATAAGAGAGCTCAGAAGATACAGGGTAGAGGCCGGAAAGAGGATCAACACCTGGTGATGTGAGGATAAAATCACCGGTAAAACCAACAGCTTTTTCCCTAACCTCATGGCGGAATCCATCCGATATATTTATCGCCAGGACCATAACAAAGAGGCTGACTGCTATTGAAATAGTAGCTATAATAGTGCTTGAGGAGGAGAATTTCCCCTTTTGTTCTCCCCTTTTATAACTCCACAAATTGGCTGCAAAAAACCTGTAAATGCTCAATATTAAAATATTTTATTATATTTGTCAGTCATTAGTTATTAGCTATTACTTAACCTAATACTAAAACTTCGGAGCCTCCGCAACTGATAAAAAAGTTCCGGAGGTTTCTTAATAATCCCCAAAAATTTTTCTCCCCCCCATTTCATCCAGTATTCTTTGCATCACAGAGGCCTTTTTGTGGTCCCCGGACCTGCTGAAAATATCCGTGAGTATCTGTACATAGATTGTCAATAGCAATGAATCCTTCTCAACAACAATTGCATCCCTCCCATATGTGTTTTCTATCTCTTTTATAAAAGAGGCAACAGCCTCTCTGGTGAGAATCTCAAAGTTGTAGGCCATATTAAGGTAAAAGAGCATCTTGTTACCCGGTCCCAGATAAACAGGGAAAAAACCTTTTTGAACCCAAAGAGGATATACCTGCAGGCCGACCTCTCTGGCGATCATTAAATATACAAGGGCAATGGATATATAATTTGCTCTTCTTAACTCAAACACTCTGTTTACAAGGGTATTCTCCAATTCAGGTTTTGAACCTGCGGGTGAGTATTTAAAACCAACTCTTTTGAAGAGAATATGATTAAAGAGTTCCACCCTTTCTACATCTGTCATATTGTCTGACATCTCCTCCGATATCTCAGAAGATAAATGAGAAAGGTTTTCGTAAAAAACAGTTTTTTCACAACTGTTGTCTGCGAGTTTAGTTACAAGAAAAACTCCCTCAGACAGGGGAGGATCTTCTTCCTTAAGATATTTATTCAGATCTTTTTCAGTTTGTCCGGCATCCCCCTCTTCCAAAATTTTGTTCAAAATTTTTAATTCAGCAGGGCTAAATTCAGAATTGATAATTATCCTCATAAGCCCGATCTCTTCCTGGCTCATAGAGAGAATCTTTCCGGAAACAGCCTCCCATACGACCGGGTCGTTGTCGCTCATCAGCTGAACTATGGATCTTATCTCCTGTATTCCGGTCATGCCTGTTGTACCAGATTTATCTTTTTAAAGTCTGCTTAATCTATCCAATGAATTAATTATCAGATTATTCATCGATTCTTTATAGTCAGTTCTGCTCTCTCCCAGGTATCTGTTGGCAATAATTGAGCATACAGTTGCAGCCTGATGCCCCATCAAAGCCGAGAGTCCGGCAATGGCAGACCCCTCCATCTCAAAGTTGGTTATTCTATTTCCTTTATAGTTAAAAGATTCCAATACAGAAAGCATATTTCCCATAGCCAGAGGCAATCTGAGAACCCTGCCCTGAGGGGCATAAAATCCGGGGGCAGAAATTGTAATACCCTTTTGAGTGAAGTCACCTAGTGCCTCAACCAACACTCTTGAGGAGGGTATAAAATATGGTGAAGGAAGGGCATCAGGCCAACCTGTATGAGTTACAAATGCTCTTTCCATCTCCCGGTTGCATACACGGTCCCTGCCTCCATACCAGTTTAGCAAGCCATCAAATCCGACTGATATTTCCGAAAGAATGTAAGATCCAAGAGGAATGTCTTTGTGGATTGCACCTGATGTTCCAATTCTGAGAATCGTAAGTGTCTTTCGTTCTGGCTTTAGCACTCTTTTTTTGAGATCAATATTAACAAGGGCGTCCAACTCGTTGAGAACTATGTCTATGTTGTCTGTTCCTATTCCGGTTGACAGCACTGTCATCCTTTTACCTTTATAACTTCCAGTCACGGTTACAAACTCTCTGGAAGATCTTCTGAACTCTTTTGTCTCAAAATTGGATGCAACAGTATCCACCCGCCCGGGATCTCCCACCAGGATCACAGTATCTGCAAGCTCTTCAGGTAAAATATGCAGATGAAATATGGAACCGTCACTATTGATTATTAATTCGGATGACTCAATTACTCTCATTTCCTAACCCTTTAAATTACAAAAGTAACCTTTATTTTATAAATTTATAGAGGTTCCGGAGCTAGTTTGCTAAAATATATTTATACTCCGCGAGAGAGCTTTAGGGTAATCTGGGATCTCTGTGGTGAGTTGGGCAACTGAGATAATTTGAAGCAGATAACAAATGGAAGAGTCAAAGTAGATAACAGAGGGATTTACCCTCGTTGACAACAGATGTCAAAAATATAAAAATTTTT
>JALNXR010000326.1 GCA_023230265.1 Bacteroidales bacterium
AGAAAAGGTGTATGATTTTGATCCAAACCGTATTGCAAGTCTGACAATATTAAAAGATGCTGCTGCCACAGCCATTTACGGATCCCGTGCAGCAAACGGAGTTATCGTAATCGAAACAGTCGCTCCTGAAACTGGAAAGGTAAAAGTTAACTACAATTTCGTAGCGACCCTCACGGCGCCTGATATATCAGACTATAACCTGACGAACGCCAGGGAAAAACTGGAGACAGAAGTTCTTTCCGGTGCTTTTATCGGGACAACTGATGCTGATAAGAAGACACTTTACGAGGAGTATATGACCAAGTTGTCGGCAATAAATCGTGGTGTAAATACTGATTGGCTGGCACAACCTATCCGGAATGAGCTCAACCATAAGCATAGTTTGTATCTGGAAGGCGGCAGTAATGAGCTTCGTTTTGGTGTTAATGTGAAGTATGATGCTCAGAATGGTGTTATGAAAGGTTCTTCCAGGAATCGTTTTGGTGTCGGTCTGGATTTGGGATACCGTGTTAAAAATTTAAAGATAAAGAATCAGATCACCTTTGATAACATGAAAGCAATTGACTCTCCTTACGGGAGCTTTAGCGAATATGCCAAAGTATTGCCATATTCAGCACCTTATGATGATAATGGCGAGCTCGTACAAACTTTTCCCCGCTGGCACGAGGGGCAGGAAGTGAATCCGCTTTACGAAGCTCTTAAAACGAACAGTTTTAGTGAGAACGGGTACACAGAATTTACCAATAACTTATCTTTAGACTGGTATATATTGGATAATTTGCAACTAAAGGGGCAATTTGCAATTTCTAAATACGATTCTCACAGAGAGAAATTTTTAGATCCGGGATCTGCAGTATATGTGTCAGATGATAACATTTTAAAGGGAGAACTTACACAAAACGAATCTTCTAAGTTTGCCTGGAATACTAACTTGTTTTTGAATTACCTAAAGTCGATAAAAAAGCACTATGTGAATTTTTCTTTGGGTATAAATGCAAAGGAGACTAAAACAAACGATAGTTATGCCAGATACAGGGGTTTCCCCTCAGGTAATTTATACTCTCCCCAGTTTGCTTCGGAAATCGTTGGTAAACCATCGTTTTCTGACAGTCATGGACGCTTGTTCGGTTCATTTGCTTCTCTAAACTATACCTATGATGATATTTATCTGTTTGATGCTTCGTTCCGTGTAGACGGTTCCTCCGATTTTGGTACAGAAAAAAAGTATGCTCCTTTCTGGTCAACCGGGGTAGGTGTCAATATTCACAATTACTCATTTATGGATAATAAGTGGTTGAGTCTGCTTAAATTAAGGACAACTTACGGACAAACCGGAAAAGTAAATTTCCCGGCTTATGCAGCCAAACAGAGTTTTGATATATTAGAAAACTGGTATGATACCGGTCATGGGGTATTATTGACCTATTTGGGTAATGAAAATTTGAAATGGGAACGGACAAACATCTATGATATTGGATTTGAGCTGGGTTTTCTGGAGAACAGGTATATTATAAAAGGGGCCGTTTATAACAAGAAGACAGTCGATCTGATCACTGATGTTACTATACCTGCCTCAACTGGTTTCTACTCTTACAAAGATAACCTGGGAGAGGTTGTCAACAAGGGGATTGAACTGGATATGAAGTTGGATATCATCAAGAAGAGAGATCTGTTTGTCTCTTTATATGCCAATTTTGCACACAACAATAATGAGATATTAAAAATTTCAGAATCACTAAAAGCTTACAATGATCTTGTAGATCAGGAATTTAGCACTCCAATTACTGTCAAAGACGGAAAGTACTCTAAGCCCTTGATGAAATACACAGAGGGTGGTTCTTTGACCTCCATATGGGGAATGAAATCCTTAGGAATTAATCCGACAGACGGTAAAGAATTGTTCCTTAAGCCAGACGGGACAATAACCTCAGCCTGGAACTCTTCTGATCAGGTAATTATCGGTGACAGTGAACCGGCTGCACAAGGTGCTTTTGGCCTTAATTTACAATGGAAAAATTTCTCTTTGTTTACCTCCTTCCTTTATGAATTTGGAGGAGACGAATACAATCAGACACTGGTTAACCGGGTAGAAAATGTTGATATCTGGAAAAACAATGTGGACAGGCGGGTTTTAATGGAGAGATGGAGAAAACCGGGTGATGTAACAAAGCTAAAGGATATTGCAGAACAGGATATTATTACCCGTCCTTCCTCCCGCTTTATTCAAACCTATAATGGAGTTAGATTCAATTCATTGACAATCGGATATACTTTTGATAAAAAATTGACTTCCAGGCTTGGAATGAGTATGCTGCGTCTGCAGTTTAACATGAAAGATGTACTCAAAATTACCAATGTAAGACAGGAGAGAGGAACTACTTATCCTTTTGCAAGAACATACAATTTCACCTTAAATGCAAGTTTCTAATAACACGATTATGAAAAAGAACAGATATTTAATTAGCTTATTTCTATCCATTTTGTTGCTCTCAGGATGTAACAGTTGGTTGGATCTGGAGCCAACCAATAAAGTGGACGATAAAAAACTATTCAGTACATACGAGGGATTTCGTGTTTCTCTAAATGGTATTTACCAATCAATCTCCTCCGGACAACTATATGGACGAGAAATGACCTGGGGTGCAGCCAGTGTTATAGGGCAGGATTATCTGGGCGGTCAGATTGGCACCAGCTCAATTTATACATATGTGCAAACATATGAATATGACAGAAGTTCAACTCA
>JALNXR010000327.1 GCA_023230265.1 Bacteroidales bacterium
TCTACCAGTCTTGCAGGAGCCAGTTTCTTTAAAAGAAGCTTTGTCTCCCCCTCCCCGAGCCCTCTGCACCTCTCCTTAAAGGCCGGATGGGCAGAACTCTCTTTGCACAATGCAAATCTGGTCCCTATCTGCACACCTTCGGCACCAAGTGCGAGAGCCGCCCTGTAAGAGGCTCCCGAAACAATCCCCCCTGCAGCTAATAGCGGGAGGGTTGTTACCTCTCTCACCAGGGGAACAAGGCACATTGTTGTGGTCTCCTCCCTTCCGTTATGCCCTCCCGCTTCAAACCCCTCGGCCACTATCGCATCCACCCCGGCCTCTTCACTCTTTACAGCAAAATTCCTGTTGGAAATAACATGAGCAACAATTATCCCGTGCTCCTTTAAAAAGGGAGTCCACCTTTTTGGACTGCCTGCAGAGGTGAAGATTATCTTCACACCCTCGTCTGCGACAATCTTCATAATCTCTTCTATCTGAGGATACAACAATGGGATGTTAACACCAAAAGGGACTCCCTGCTCCAGAGACTCCCGGCAGCTACGGATATGATGTCGCAGATTTTCCGGATGCATGGAGCCGGCACCTATCAGTCCCAACCCGCCTGCTCTGCTCACCGCAGAGGCCAGTCTCCAGCCACTGCACCAGATCATTCCCCCCTGTATCACCGGGTATTTAATTCCAAACAACTTACAAACTCTGTTTCTCATATTTCCCGAATTTTATTAACACTCTTATTGCAGCATTATGTACCCTGCTGATTGTTGCTCTGTACCTTGTAACAAATATAGCTATCAACCTCTGTTAAGACAGATTTTTTTTAACTTTGTTTACCTAATCTTATTATAATGAAAATTCCGGAGAGAGATGGCTTTGCAAGCCGTTTTGGAATACTTGTAGCTGTTGCGGGTTCTGCAGTAGGCCTGGGAAATCTTTGGAGATTCCCCTATTTGGTAGGCAACAATGGCGGTGCAGCTTTTATTTTGATTTATCTGTTGTTTGTTTTTCTGCTTTGTCTGCCGATAATGTTCTCTGAATTTGTAATCGGCAGGAGAACAGGAGCCAATGTCTTTGGCGCAATGAAAAAGCTTGCACCCCGCTCAGGATGGCTCTCAATAGGAGTAATAAGCGTGGTAACCTCTTTTTGCATTCTATCTTTCTACAGTGTTGTAGGCGGATGGACGGTTGATTACATAATCCGCTCCTTTTCCCCCGGATTCCTTACAGCAGACAGCGGAGCGCTGTCCGACACTTTTAAGCATTTTATCTCCTCTCCGTTAAGGCCGGCTGTTATGATGCTGATATTTCTGGGACTCTCTGCTCTAATAGTCTCCGGCGGAATCAAAAACGGTATCGAGAGATATTCTAAAATACTTATGCCGGTCCTTTTTTTGCTGATTGTGATTCTCGCAATAAGATCCGTCACACTTCCGGGTGCATCCCAAGGGGTAAACTTTCTATTTAACCCCGATTTCTCCAAACTTAAATCCGACAGTATACTTGCTGCTCTGGGACAGGCTTTTTTCTCCCTCAGCCTCGGTATGGGTTGCATAATCACCTACGGCTCATATGTTAAGAAAAAAGAGAGTATTGTAAAGATATCCGTGATCTCTTCACTTGCAGATACCCTCTTTGCAATACTGGCCGGACTTGCTATACTGCCGGCCGTATTTGCCTTTGGAATCTCTCCCGGAGAGGGACCCGGCCTGGTATTTATAACCCTTCCCCAGATATTTGCACAGATGCCCGGAGGGATGATCATCTCCGCTGCTTTTTTTGTAATCCTTCTGGTTGCTGCACTTACCTCAGAGATTTCACTACTTGAGGTTGTCGTAGCGTATCTCACAGAGGAGCTTAAACTCACCCGCCGTACTGCAGTTGTCCTGACCTTTGCCGTTGCCGGATTTTTCGGTCTTCTCTGTTCGCTTTCTGAGGGTACCCTCAGCGAATACCGGCTATTTGGCAAAAACATATTTGACCTGTTTGACTACACAGCCTCCAACATACTTTTACCTGCCGGTGGTCTGCTCATGGTTATGTTCACCGGGTGGAAGATGAAAAAAGCCGATCTTTTAGACGAACTCACCAACGGAGGAATGCATACCATGAGCAGATACCTGTTTAAAGGAGTTGTTTTCTCTCTCAAATTCCTCGCACCGGTAGCAATTACATTTGTTCTTCTCTACGGATTGGGTCTGATCAAACTCTTCTGATCCTGAGACTTATCCTGAATTTTAGCTATATTATTATGAAGAATCACAAAAGCAACTTACTGATCAACCTTATACTGATCAATCTCTGTTTCTCTTTATTGTTTTCCTGCTCCGGAGATTCCTCTTCCGGCAAAGAAAATATTATTGATGTAGAGAATGCCCTAAAGAATTTTTGTGTGGGAAATCTGGGGGATTACGCCTCAAATATTGATTATATCCGGCTGGAGACTAATGACAGTTCTGTGCTGGGAAATATCACAGACATCTTTCTGGAAAAGGGGCTTTTGTTTATAGCTGACGATAAAGATGTTTGCAGGATATTTGACAGTAATGGAAAATATATCAGAAGCATAAACCGTATAGGCAGAGGCCCTGAGGAGTATCTGTCAATAAGAGATATGTATGTATCTTCCAAAACCGGGAATATTATGATTATGGACCACTCCGGTGTCATAACAGAATACAGTATGTATGGGGATTTCATAAGGAAAATCGCCCCTCCCGACAGAGAAAAGAGTT
>JALNXR010000040.1 GCA_023230265.1 Bacteroidales bacterium
ACAAATGGACTTCATCCAAAATGGAGATAACGCAAGAAGAGATTTTTTAATCTCTTTTTTTTTGTATACAAGGCGGGGCTCAACGAACGGTTACAGTATGGTTTTTTGAAAAATTTGTACAACACTTATAATCTGCACTTTATAAGATTTGTTAACACCTACGTCCTGTCCAAAACAGTTAGGGTAAGGCCAAAAATAGGTGATTGCTTTTAGTCGATCACATTGGTTTAAGATTCCTGTTAAGCCTGTCAATAATCTTTTCCAGCCGGGCCTGGCGGGCTTTATCAGTTTTGGCATCAAGATAAAACCCTGTATATGTGCGCTGTACCGAATGTGACATAGCCATCAAATTGGTGTGTGCAGGCTCATACGGCTGAATGGTTTGCTTAAAGATCTGTATCTGTTCATCGTCAATCAGGGTGCGTTCCGCACTGTCCCATGAGCCATTTTTCCTGGCGTTTTCTATGGCTTCCAAACCCTGCGGGGTCATTAAGCCCTTCTCCATAAGAGTTTGTGCCAGAGCTTTGTTCTTAGCAGACCATTTGCTTTTGGGTAACCGTCGGGCAAAATACTTCTTATATGTATATTCATCAATGGATTGAATTTGTCCGTCTATCCATCCGTGGCAAAGTGCCTCTTCCAATGCATCGACGGCTGTGAGTGTGACAATCTCTCCTTTTTTACCAAAGAGCAACCATACACTATCGCTCTCTGTGCCATATTTGCCAAGCCATTCCCGGAAGGCCTGTCTGTCAGCGAATGTCAGTGTTTTATTCATAAGCTATAAGATAGGTTTAGCACGTGTTATCAGCTGTCAATTTTTACTGTTTATCAAATTCACAATGACTTTTATCATGACATCCATCTCTTCCTGTTTGCTGACAGCTATCATCAGGGTTAAAGCGACTAAAGTATTGTCGGCTATTCTTTTATTTCCAGTTTTGTCATACAGTACTCCGTTTTTAGAGAGGAAGTAAAGAAACATAAAGGCGGCTATTCTTTTATTCCCGTCAATAAAGGAGTGATTCTTGGTAATAAAATAAAGGAGATGAGCAGCTTTTTCTTCAATACTCGGATACAGATCTTTTCCTTCAAATGTCTGATAGATTGTAGAGATTGAGCTTTTAAACGATTTGTCTTTCTCTTTCCCGAAAAACTCGCTGTTGCCATATGCTTTTTTAACCAGATTTATCTGACTAATTGCCTCGGCATATGTGATCCTGTAAATATCTTTGCCATAAGTATCAGTAATTGCTAAAGTCTGATAATCATACTGATCCAATATGTCCAAAGCATAAGAATAGTCAGATACTATACTTAGTAATCCTTTGCTCTCGTCTGATGTCAGCTCCTTGCTCTGTATGGCTGAACTTAAGATTCTGATAGTCTTTTGTAGTTCCGCCAACTGCTCGTTTTGTTGCTTAAGAGCTTTTTCATTAATTGAATAGCCCTTAATAAGATATTCTTTTAGAATCTTGTTTGCCCAGATTCTGAATTGAGTGCCTCTTAGTGACTTTACTCTATAACCAACTGATATTATAACATCAAGATTGAAATAATCTACCTGATATGTTTTGCCATCAGAAGCAGTTGTTGCATATTTT
Organism: Bacteroidales bacterium; assembly: GCA_023230265.1. Taxonomy (GTDB): domain Bacteria; phylum Bacteroidota; class Bacteroidia; order Bacteroidales; family UBA932; genus Bact-08. The sequence goes on from JALNXR010000040.1 coordinate 1,605, forward strand.
GCAACAACTGATTTCCTTTCTAATTCGTTTTCTTTAAATATATTTGATATATGCCTGGAAATAACTGATTTATCTCTACTGAACAACTCAGTTAATTGGACTAAGTTTAGCCATACAGAGTCCTGTTCAAGTTTTACCTCAATCTCTGTCGCCCCGTTCTCTAACCTGTAAATTTGAATTTCAGACTCTTTCATATAAATATTTTTGCTAAGTTATGATTTATTCATGCAGGATTATTGAATTTCGTTTGCGATACATTCCTGCTATCCCTGTAAATCCTTTTTAAGATAGATCATATCCACAAGTTGTATGCCGTCCTCGAAAATCGGGTGGTCGTAATTGTCTGTAAAAAAATTCATTACCCTATGAGACTTTTTAAATCCGCAGCTTTCATAAAAAGACAGGATTGCCGGTGTTTCGCCTGTCCCGACAAGCATCGTTTTGTAGTCGTTTTTATAGAAATCAGAGATGAAATTTATCAATGCCCTGCCGTATCTTTTGCCTTGATATTCCGGGTATGTAGCTATGTTTTTCAATTCGCAGGTTTCGCTATTTACAGGGGCGACAACGCAAACACTTTTCAAATCACCGTCATATAGAGCGAACAAGTCTCCACCTGGCAGATACTTGTCTATCATATTTTCCTGCTCGTCGGCAAGTAATAACAGGTCGAGGAACTGTTTTTTGTTTTCGGTTATTTGTATGATTTTCAAGATGCAGATGTTGTTTTAGGTTCAATCATCCTCTTCCAATTCAAATATTTCATTTACGCTCTTACTAAACACAATGGATATTTTTAACGAAAGAATTGTAGAAGGGACATATCGGTTATTTTCAATGGAATTTATTGTTTGTCTTGAAACTCCAACTCTATTTGCCAATTCTTCCTGTGTTATATCTTTTATGGCTCGTTGTATCTTAATTGAGTTTTTCACTATCTGTTTTTTAAAGATAAGTAAAAAATTATGAAATAAAATATGAACATTGCCATCACAAGTTGTGCCGCTCCCTTGTCTGATGAAAAGCTATGCTCAAAAAAGATGTTAACAAAAGGCTCAACAATAACACTTCCTGCTCCAAAAATAAATGCCCCTGCAAATGCTTTTAATCTGATTTTTGATGTCAGCTCGTCTTCTACTTTATTCCTTGTGAATGCCAGAATAAACATAGAGACTAAGATACCAGTTATTGGAATTTCCTTTACAATGTGCTTGTCAACCGGGATTGATTTTAATGCAATCAGAATAATCAGTATAATACTAAATATCAATATTCCAAAAGCATACTTTTTGTAATGTGCAGGTAATAACCGCAAATCTTGTTGAATTTTATTCATTGTATTAGTTTTTAAATGTAAAGTATTTGATTCTATATGACAAATGTACTTTACATTTCGAAACTGTGCAAATTTTTCGATTATATTATTGATGGGGGATCTAATTTTCTGATTACAACAAATCCTTGTATTCGCTGTTGGTTAATATTCCAAGTGTCAGTGGCGGTTATTTCTTTCTAAATTCTGATATCAGGAAGGTATTAAATAATTTACCGTCCTGATTATGTTCGTTTAGGAACAAACAATACAAAAACGTCTCTGTCCCTTTGTCAATTTCATTTATTAACGGATTTTCCAATTGTACTTGAATTGGCATCCAGACCTCTGATCCGTCAATTTCAAAGAGATATTCATTAAATATTAATCCGTCCAATCGAGACGGATTGCCAAAGAACAAACTAAACACTCTTTTCATTGACATAAAAACCTCACAGTCAATTGGTCTTGTCTCACCAATTAGTTTTGCTGTAATTTTATATTTGTCAAACCGTGAATAATACTGGGGAATTTCTTTGTTTTGTTCTACGCTGTCAGCATATTGTTTTTCAGCATTAATTATCTCTTTATAATCTTTTTCTTTATAATTCCTGTCCCAGTTTTCCCATGAACCTTGTCCGTATGAATGCAATGTCAATACGAGCAATATTGTTGTCAGAATAATTTTTGATCTCATAATTTACTGTGTTCTTTTGGTCTTAATAGTCATTGATGAGAGCGCGTAGAATTTCAAGTTGTTACCTCTTTTTAATAATTTGTAAATGTTGGTTTTGTCTTGAAATTGTAAGATGACGAGTAAAATTCCTTATAATGGTTATTACTCGTTTTTTAGAGTATTTTTAATTGTTGCTATTTTATTCTCACGTTTGAAAGAAAAGGTTTTACTTTTCATATTGCAAAGTTCATAAAGCTGCAATGCTTTTTCAAGATATTTTTTTGAATCACTGGTGTTATCCATCGAACATATTTGAAAAATAGAGTCAGCTAACAGCTCAATGTTTTCATTACTGAATCCTTTAAAATTACTAATATATTCATTTGACTCTTGAATACTTAAGGATAAAAATTTATTTAGATTGAAATCTGATTCTTCTAAAAGCATTTCCGAAACGTCATTAATCTTATTTTCAATAGTTAATGATATATTTTCTTTCCCTCCAAATAGCTTTTGCCTGATAGAACTTATTATTAGTCCTATCTTTTCAATTTCTCTGAGTATGTAATCTTTTTGTTCCAGGATGGTTTGTTTAGATGTGTATTCTCATTAATAGGGAATCCTAACAGAATAACCTTTGCAATGCATTTGGCTGTTATTTCTTCATCAGTTTGAGAGTATCGTTGTCATAAAGATAATACCATTCTTTTGCATTTATATTTTTTTCATGAATGTCTATGACCTCCTGAATCCAGTTGGAACTTATAATTTCTATTCTTTCTCTGTCTCCATTTATGAGGAAAGAGCAACGCCGGGATAATCCTGAAGGTGATAATGAGGGGATTACACATATATCATAAAATCCTCTGTTATGTAATTCTTTAACGAGAAAGAGTATTTTTTGCATGTTGGGCATATAGTTGTTTTCGTTCATGATAATAAAACTTTGTATTCGCTGTTGGTTAATATTTCAATGGCTTTCTGGTGGTCACTCTTATTAATTTGAATGCTGATATTTTCTAAAGGATTGAACCCGGAATAGACATTCATAATAGAAGAGGCGGGATTATCAGAAATCAGAATTGAGTAGATCTGATTTTGTTCCAGAAGCTGCTGGATATCTTCTGCAAGGAACCTGTCATCAATCTCAAGGAGGGTGATTAAATCGGTTTTCATTCTATGTTATTTTATTGATTAAGCATAATGTCTGGTTTGTTCTGGTAAACTGCCGGGTTTTATTCTTTATCACTCAAATTGGTACATCCTTTTAAAATATCATTTTCTAAAATCTCTTTGAATTTCTCAGATTCCTCATACAACGGACTATGTGCAGATTTACTAAAGGTATAAAATCCTTTTTGTGGAGCTTGCAGTTGTTTCAAGTATGCTTTCGACAGATCAATATTTACAGTCAAGTCATATTTCCCGGAAACAAAGTAAACTGGAATTTCTATTTTATTGATCTCCGTTGTAAGATCTGTAGAAAATAATTCATTAATAAGACTTGTTTTGGGCAGGAATGAAAATTTCGATTTCCAAATGTTGATTTTTTCTTTGAGTGTATAAGCTTTACACATCCAAACAGGAACGAAGATATCCCAAAATATTGAATTCATTTGGTGCATAGTGCCAATCCCTAATTCGTGCATTGACTTATCACGGATTAGTGATTTATAATAAAGCGCAATGTCGTTGTCTGAATTTAAAACATCGTATTTTATTAAGTTATTAATAGCTTTGCTGTTACCGTTTTCTGAATATTTATCGAGCATGTACTTATAAGCAATTTTTTCAGATTCTTTTTGATTGGTATTTTGCGCCATTGCAATATACGCATGATATAATTCAGGGGCTTTATGTACGGCTCTTAGAGCAATTGGAGTTCCTCCGGAATGTGCAAGAATATAAATTTTTTCTTTTTTAAATCTTTTGCGTAAGTAATTTGTTACTTCGATTGCATCAGTGGTAAATTGATTAAAATTCATGCTTTCCAAACTAACTTCGGGAGTAAATGAAAGTCCACCTCCACGTTGTTCCCAGTAACAAACCGTAAAATAATCTTCAAGTCCCGGTTTATACTTATCAATCAGGAAATAGTTAGGAAAAGCTGGTCCACCGTGTACATACAGCAAAACCGGATTATCAAGGCTTTTGGTCATGATAAACATCCCTTGTTTTACACCACCTATATCTATAAATATTTTTTCAGAAAGACTATTTTCAAGAAGTTTTCCCGATTTATCTAAAAAAGGGTTGGGCTTTCCCGGGCTTTGTATTAGTAAGAAAATGAATAGAGTGACAAGCAGACTAATCATTATTGAAACTAAAATCAGCAGCATTTTTAATACTTTTTTTTGAAGAGATTTATATTTCATGTGTCACCGCCTTTTAATAATTGGTATAATACCTTTTTCCATCGGGCAATGTTGTCAGACGACAAGTAAAATTCCTTATATATGTAATCTTTTTGTTCCAGGATGGTTTGTTTAGATGTGTATTCTCATTAATGGGGAATTCTAACAGAGTAACCTTTGCAGTGCATTTGGCTGTTATTTCTTCATCAGTTTGAGAGTATCGTTGTCATAAAGATAATACCATTCTTTTGCATTTATATTTTTCTCATAGTCACTTCTCAGAGGTTTATAAGTTATTGTGTCAGCTTTAAAATCAAATCTGTATTTATTGCCGGATTTAGATATTTCGGTATATTCACTAATATCATAATATGTTAGCTCACAATCATTTTTTTCAGGAATTGCTAAATCAATGCTTCCAATATACTTAATGGTATTACCGGATATTGTAAAAACGAGATTTCCCCAGGTGCCTCCTTCGTCACCGAGTTCAACCAGAAGAAAGATGGGGGAAAGGTCATCTGATTTAAAATATGACGGGTAAAAGCTTCTGCTGTCCTGAGCGCCTATAGACGTGAATACAATTTCATTTTTGTCATTAAATACCAGTAGTCGCTGACCGAAATCTTTTTTTTCTGAGTGTTCCTTAAGTTCCGGCCGGTAGCTTCCAAACAGTAAGGTCAGATCGTTTACCTTGTGGGTTAAAAAGGAGACAAAATTTTGATATGAGAGTTTAGGAATCTCTTCCGGACTGTATTTAATATACTTCTGAGATTTTGTAGTGTCGGTTGGGGTGAGTGTGTCGGGGGAATAGTTGTTAATACCTGAATGACTAGTGATTACAGGGATTATTGCTATTATGAGGATTAAGAAATTTTTTAGCATGATTGGATTGATTAGAGGGTTATTTTTGTTTTTAAAAATTCTATTTTTTGTCGAGGTAGGTTCCAGGGTTGTGGTTGTACTTGAAGCTAATGGTTCGCGGTAAAATCCTTTCAAAATCCCTCGAATTCGAGGGATTTAAAAGTGGGATTTAATGTTGTCGCATTTTGCGATATCCTCTTATAATATTAGAAATTGGCTCCTGCCCGGTTTTTGGCACTGCATTAATTTGTTTTAATTCGCTCATGATGTTATGATAAAGTAAAAGGGTAAGCATTAGTTAAACCACAGATAAAATTACCCAAGTTTCTGTTATTCTGCTAATTTTTTGACACAAATTCGTTGGATTTTGACTAATTTGGATTAAGTTTTTTTCTATTTGGATTTTTTGCCACTCGATGGGGACGTTTATTTGGCAAAACGTGAGGATTCCTGGGTACGAAAATATGGGGAAACAAAATACCGATTACACTTGATTATTAAAAAGTTTCCTTATCGATGCATAATGGTACCCATTTTTGCTGTATTTTAGATTATTGGTCACACCCCGGGAAAAAGGTCATTTGTGAAGGCCGACTTCGGTCATCTGAAGGAATGTTCTGATGACTGTTGATGATGATAGAAAATCCTGTTCCAGACATTAATCCTGTTTAAATAATTAAAAAATATTTCTTTCAGGTTTTAAAAGATTTTTATTATATATTTGAATGAAATATGTAAAAACAATCAGATTAACCATACAGGTTTTTATGTAACCGCTCTACGTGTCTTTCGGAAACTAGTGTCTACAAATGATTTGTAAATAATGGATTTGCTTAATGCATTTGTGATATATTAGGAGGTTATGATTTATTCCAGATTTGAAATTTTGTATTTTGAAATGTATAAGCTCAAAATATTATAAACATAAATGTGCCTCAAAAGTCCATAACAGGCTATAGATTTTTTTTTGCATTGTTTAAGTGTTATATCTGGTTATTAATTACTGATAGGTGCTTCCCAGAGTATATGCACACTATAAATACTTTTAGTACTGTTAATAGCAAGTTTGGAAAAGATAAATATCTATTATTCACTAATAATAACTATGAATATGAAAAAATCAATTTGCAAGTTAGTTCTGGTAGCAATTAGTTTAGCACTGTTCGGTTGCTCAACTCAGAAAAAGGTTGGTACATCAGTTGTAAAAACAGAAGATGGTAGCATGGAAACTTATCAAGCATTAAGAATAGCTGATAAGGATGAATTAAATGAAGATGGTACAAAGATTATCAAAAAGCCTTCAATTATTGTAATAGGCGAAGGTGCACCTGTTGATATTAAAGCTACAGCAATAAAATCAGCTCAAACTGTAGCAGCAACTACTTTATCTCGTTCATTAAGACAAACTCTTTTTGCTCGATTAGATGAAAAGACAGCAGTAATTGGTGGAGAGTCTGTGAATGTCATAAGAGACATAATAAGTTCAGTCACAGAAAATATTGCATCCAATTTAAAACCAGGAGAAGTGGTAATTACAGAGAAAAAAGGCATGTATCAAGTTAAAGCAGAAATGTACATTCCAGGAGATTATTATGTAAAAGCCTTAAAAGCAGCCGCCTCCAATGTTAAAGAGAAAATTATATCTAATGAGAAAATTGAAAATGCACAAGAAGTCATTAAGGTGGTTGATGAAATTTTTGACGGGAATTTGAATATTAGAAATTAGATGATCAGCAGGCTTCTATTGTTATTATTAATTTATTTTACTGTTAGTTACAGTTCAATAGCACAACAAATTGTCAATAATATTAATACTACTGGGACTTGTCAACAAGGAGAAACTGAAACTCTTGAAAGTGCAAAAAAAAGAGCATTGAATATCGCTTTCGAAAACGCATTACTTAAGGCAGGGATTTCTATTGAATTAAGAAGCATATATAGCGAATCTAATTACTCTTTAAATGGCAACATAAATGTATTTCAATATTGGGACCTTCAATCCAGTTTTATTGGTGGTAGTATTCTTGACTATGATACCATTTTATATAAACCAAATGGATTTGAAATAACTGCAGAGCTTTGGGGAGCGAAGGTTATTAAGTACAATGATCATCCCGACCCCAACTTCACATTTGAAATTGATGGCTTAAATGGATCTTATCTAAGCAGCGAACCTATTTCATTTTCTTTTAGACCTTCTCAGAATGGGTATTTGTATATTTTCACTCAGAGTAATGATGAGATATCTGTTTTATATCCATATGAAAATACCATTTCTGATTATCTAAGTGATAAGAAAGACGTATTATTTCTGAAAGATGAAAAAACTGTCTTCCCTATTAATCCTGCATACAAACCAGGCTATTCGATTGAAATGGAGAATGAAGAAAACAATAGCAACATCTTATTGTTTTTTCTATACCTGAAAGAGAATCGACATTGGGATAGTAAGTCAATTTCCCACAAACAATTTAACAAAAAAGTTGCTGCAATTTCTCCAAAAGATAAGTGTCTGAAAATATATATAATAAATCTAATGCGAAAGTAAAGAAATGAAAAAAATCTACTTGACAATATTAATAATTATAATAGGCACAAATGTCTTCTCTCAAAATAACATACAAAATATTCGTGTTACACGGTCTGGTGATTATATTCATATATATTATGACTTAACCAAATCCAAAGGTTCTAGCTATTATTCAATAATAGCAGAATATTCTTTAGATGGAGGACAAACATACTCAAGAATTAAAAATGGAAGTGGAGATATTGGGGAAAAGGTCTCATATGGGAAAAATAAAAAAATCATTTGGGATGTGACTGCCTCAACAAATGGCATTATTGCTTCAATAGATATAAGATTAAAAGATCAACAATATTATTCTGGGACTTCGCTATTTATAAACTACTCAAATCGGTGGGATTTAGATGGACTCATTGATGAATTCCTTTCAGGATCAAAAGTTATGTTGGGTTTAAGCTTGCGTAAGAAAGGGTATTATAAAGGGTACTTAATTACTTATTTAAGTGCTTTTAAAAATAATTATTATGAAAGCGAGAATATTTCCACCGAGGATTGGGAGTATTCAGAAAATTATAAAGGACTTTCAGGTGGAATTGGTTATATGACAAGAAATAAGTTATTTTCTATTTGGGTAGGTGCTGGTGTTAGTCGTTATGATGAAAACTTTATTAATAGGATTGACCATTTTAATGATTGGACAATAACGGATATTGGCCCATTGTTTGAAGTAGGAATTATGTTTAAGATACTTGGCCCAATATCTATTCCAATTAACTATTCTATGTCTCATGATTCCCCATTTATCTCTGTCGGATTAGGATTAATCTTTTAAAATATGAAAAAATTATTTATAATTTCAGCTTTGATTCTTATCTCTTTAGATAATGCATTCACACAAAATACTGTTTCCTTTGATGTTGCTATTTTCGATATTTCCAAAATAAAAAATGAAATTGAAAAAAGTGTAAATGATGAAATTAATCAATGGCAATTGCAAGGTCGCTATGAAAGTACTGAAGAATTTATAAAAAGAGTGAATTCTAAATCAAGGGAAAATAAAGTTAGAGAACTTACTATTTTAAAAATTAACGAATTAGCAAATTCTATAATTTTTTTACACATTAATGAATTAGACTTTGATCCTGATAATGAGGTGTATAAGATAACATTTGTTGGTATACCTCCTATTTATTTACATATTCCAGTATCAAATTTTGAGGCAAAATTTTTTGATACAGGGAGAAATAAGCTAAAGTTTATAAGACCTAGATATACATTAACGAATGATGGATTTGCTCTCTTATCTGTTTCTGTTCAGAATCCGATAAATAACAAAATCTATAACTATGACTATCGTGATAAACTTGTTTTTAAACGAAATAATATACAGTTAGCATTTGCACCAGTAACTATCAGTTCTGGAGAATTGGATGTTAATGTAAGTGAAAAAGAAGAGGTAATAGCTATCAAGGAGGAAATTAACATAGATAAAGATATTCCTGGAACAAAAATGTCTCAACCAGATGCAGTTGCAATAGTAATTGGAAACAAAGAGTATCAAAAAGCTCCAAATGTTGATTATGCCATTAATGATGCTTTAAGCTTTAGAAATTATTTTATTAATGTTTTAGGATTGAAATCAGGAAACATCATATATCTTGAGAATATTAATAAATCTGATTTTGAAGAACTTTTCGGGAACAAGGAATTCAATGAAGGAAAGCTTTTCAATATGGTCAAACCAAATGTATCAGATGTTTATATTTACTATTCAGGTCATGGAGCTCCTGGATTAAAAAGCTTTAAAGGTTATTTCTTGCCTGTTGATTGTGACCCAAATTATATTGAATTCAGAGGATACAGTATAGAAACTTTTTATGAAAATTTAGCAAAATTGCCAGCTAAAAGTGTTACCGTCATTCAAGATGCGTGTTTTTCAGGAGAAGATGTTTACACAGACATAAGTGCTTCAATTTTACCCAAAGTTCAAGACCCTGCATTTATGATCCCAAACGGTGTCCTAATATCATCATCAGCAGCAACAGAACCTTCTTGCTGGTACAGTGAACAGCAACATGGATTGTTTACATATTTTTTCCTACGTGCAATTAAAGACAAGCAAAACTCTGATATTAATAAAGATGGCAAACTTTCCTTTCAAGAAATTTATGATTATATATCTTCTCAGACTGAAGGAATTCCATATTATGCAAGAAGAATTAAAGGGAAAAAACAAACTCCAACAATAAAGGGGAATTCAGATAGAATTCTTGTTAAATATTTATGACAAAGTTAAAAAGCTAACAATATATTAAATTCGACTTTCTTGACGCCAGAAACTATTGATAAACAAAACAATAAAAACTATTATACAAAAATTTTAACGCAATAACATATTAATTAAAAAGGAGGTATAAATGAAAACGAGAATACTATTAATCCTAATACTGATAGGATTGACATCAAATCTTTATGGGCAAAGTGAAGAAAGAGTTAGATATATTCTAGCTGATATAACCTGTGGAGGGCCGGTAGCTTATTACAGACAACATTTAGATGACAAGAATGCAAGAGAAGCAGTCAATCGTTGGGAAAACGGAGTAAGAGTAACTAATCCTAACAGCTTTGAAAGGAAAATTGTAAATGGTAGCTGGACAATAACATACAAAGGGACAAATAGAGCTATCGACGGAATGGATGTGAAATTATCTACTGATGATAGGTACGAAGAGGCTACAGTAAGATATATTCTAGCTGATATAACCTGTGGAGGGCCGGTAGCTTATTACAGACAACATTTAGATGACAAGAATGCAAGAGAAGCAGTCAATCGTTGGGAAAACGGAGTAAGAGTAACTAATCCTAA
>JALNXR010000328.1 GCA_023230265.1 Bacteroidales bacterium
CCGCTGTCATTAAGCGGATACGGTCGAATCCCAGTTTCTGTTCTACTCTCTCTCTCATTTGGACACAGGTGGGGAGTTTGAGTAAGAACTCTCGATTGCGAGTCGTAACTCATTAATACTGTTCATTTTTCTAATCACCCCGTTGCTTACAAAAGAGATCTCTCCGTTCTCCTCTGACACTACAATTACATTTGAATCAGTTGCCTCGGATATTCCGACAGCAGCCCTGTGTCTCATGCCGTAAGAGGGTGGAATGTGAGGATTTTCAGATATCGGAAGGGTGCAGCGGGCTGCAATTATTTTATCCTTCCCTATCACTATAGCCCCATCGTGAAGGGGTGTGTTTTTAAAGAAGATGTTTTCAATAAGCCTTCTGTTGATCAATGCATCAATTCTGTCTCCCGTCTCGATTACAAACTCCAGGGAGGAGCTTTTGGCCAGCACTATCAGGGCGCCAGTGCGGTTTTCTGACATTCTGCTGCAGGCATTTGTAACCTCATCCAGAAGTATAAGGGAGGCTTTGTCATTTTTTGTCCCGAGTATCATACTCACAAATCTGAGTCTGTTCCTGGAATCCATATAGCTTGTACCCAGTTTAAGGAGAAATCTCCTTATCTCTTGCTGGAACAATACAATAAGAGCTATTACTCCCACTTCGATAACCTGACCGAGTAAAGCTGAGACCAACTCCATCTTTAGGGCTCTCACAATCAGCCAGATAAAATAAAAAACAAGGATTCCGGTAAAGATATTGAGAGCCGCCGTACCTCTCATCAGCTTGTAAGTCTGATAAATAAGGACAGCGACCATTGTAATGTCAATGACGTCAATCAGCTCTATATTGAAAAATTCAAACATATCTGTCTCACAAAACTACAAAATATATTCTACTCTGCGAAGGCGAGCGTTACTATCCCTATTCTGCAGTTATCCATCTTTAGTATCTCATTTGCACAGGAGACAAGAGTTGCTCCGGTGGTCATTACATCATCCACCAGCAACAGGCTCTTTCCTTCAAAAAATCCTCTTTTTCTCAACCGGAAAGCTCCCTCCATGCCGGATAATCTTTCAGCTGCATTTTTTCTGGTTTGTGAGGTTGTATACCTCCTCCTGACAAGCTGATCCTTTAAAACCGGAATCTCCAGCCTGGCCCCCAGTGCACGGGAGATAATCTCTGCCTGGTTGTAGCCCCTCACCCACCTTTTAAGGGGATGGAGGGGAACCGGTATTATATAGTCATAACCCTTAGCCCATCCGCTCTCTGCCAGCTTTCCCCCGAGCATATCCCCCATATATCTGCACAACCCTGTTCTGTGTTTATATTTAAAAGCCTGTACAATTTTTGAGCAAGGACTATTCTCCCTGTATATCAACAATGAAGCCGCTTTATCAACAGAGATTTTTCCCTCCAGACTTAACTCAGCTGCATTCCCTCTGTAAGACCAGAAATAGGAGTAGGGAAGATCAGCGAGACAGTGGAGGCAAAGATAATTCTCCTTCCTCAGAAGCACTCTTCCGCAGACAGGACAATATCTGGGCAATATAATGTCAGAGAGATACATTCAGCTTTACTCTGCAGGCCTCCAGAGCCTGTGTATCATTCCTGAGAATACTTTTGATCCTTCCGGTCTGGAAATAGTAACGGGAAGATATCTCCTCTTCCAGAAGAGACCGGATCTCTGCAGCCTCTCTTCTGAGAGCCGCCTCCTTTCCCAGCTTTATTCTGGAAGAGAGCTGGTCAATCTCCTTTTTGTTCTCGGAATAAAAGCTCTCTTTTGCCGCAATAGCCAGAAATTTATCGAACTCAACCTCCGATCCGCTTCTGTTGTCAAACTCCTTTGTAACTGCATATTTTATAAACTCCTCATATTCAGGGTCTGTAAGAGTGAAATGTGATGGGTTTGCGACTGAATCGTGGTCGCGGTAATAAAGCAGGGAGTATTCGCTAAGTATCTCTTCGTAAACCAGTGAAAGTGCAGGTCTGGAGTAGGATTTTGCCTCTATTGCAACGTCCGGTGTTATACCTCCACCATCGTAAACAGTTCTGCCTTTGAGCGTTTTAAAGCTTTTACGAAGCGAGTCGGGTATGTAGCCGACGCTTCCGTCCTGGTTTCTTACGCTGTAGTCAATAGCCTGGACACATCTGCCGCTTGGAGTGTAATATTTTGCAGTGGTAAGTTTGATTGTGTTGTTGTAGCCCAAATCTCTTATTGACTGAACCAACCCTTTGCCAAAAGTCCTGGTTCCTGCAATTGTCGCCCTGTCCAGATCCTGCAGTGCACCTGCTACAATCTCCGAGGAGGAGGCCGACCCCGAGTTTACCAGAACAACCAGGGGAATCAGAGTGTCAACCGGCTCTTCCTTAGTATTGTAATCCATATCAGCCTGACGGATTCTTCCTCTTGCAGTGACCACAGGTGTACCTCTGGGAACAAACAGAGAGACAATTCCTACAGCTTCATCCAGCAATCCCCCGCCGTTACCCCTCAGGTCTATCAGAACCCTTTTTAGTCCCGGTTGATTTTTAAGAGCGAGAAGAGCCTTTTTGACCTCCTTTGCCGCTCCTACGGTAAAACCGCTGATTCTTATATAACCCACCGTATCTTCAATCATCGCAGAATATGCAACATTAGGAAAGTGTATCTTGTCTCTTACAATATTATACTCCTGATCCTTCCCTCCTCTCAGCTTCCTCACTTTTAGGGTCTCGCTGCTACCCGGC
>JALNXR010000329.1 GCA_023230265.1 Bacteroidales bacterium
GTAGCAGCCGAAGACAATAGATTTGTAGCAGATAAGAGGATTGAGGCAGGTAAGAGTACAGTTGCTGATAAGAGTCCTGTAGCTGATAAGAATATAGTAGCTGATACGAGTATAGTAGGAGTAGCAACAGAAGAAAATTTAGTCGATGATATTACCATAGCCTGTTCTGCATACAATCTTAAGGATGATCAGAAAGTTTTGATTTCAGGAAATTCAACTGCTCTGGCAAATTGGTCTGAGACAGAAGCTCTACCCATGAAATTACACTCTGATGGAATCTGGAGAATTTCTTTCAGAAAAGGAGAAATAGCGCCTTTTACAGAATATAAATTCATATTAAAAAAAAGTATTGCAATAAGCAACAATGATATTGCAACAGGCAGCCATAATATTGCAACAGGCAGCCATAATATTGCAACAGGCAACCATAATATTGCAACAGGCAACCATAATATTGCAACAGGCAACCATAATATTGCAACAGGCAGCCATAATATTGCAACAGGCAGCCAAAACGAAGGCAATAATGATCAATACATATGGGAGAACGGAGCAAACAGACAGATACCTGAATACCCTGTAAATACAACCAACAACTACATCGGCGGTAAAATTGGCAAATCAGCAATCATTATCAATAATATCATCAACCTTCCTTCTGCCAGACCAAGATTTGCCGGGACATCCATACCTGTATTTTCCTTAAGAAGTAAGCGAAGCTGTGGTATCGGTGAGTTTTTGGATTTAATTCCTTTCTGCGATATACTTGCCAAAACCGGTCAAAAAATTTTACAGATTCTTCCTGTAAATGATACAACAATCACCAACACTTGGGAAGACTCATATCCTTACAGTGCTATTTCCATTTTTGCCCTTCATCCCCTGTATATCAATCTGGAAGAGGCAGGAGAGATTAAAGACAACCGCTTTAATAATATATTCGCTCAGGAAGCCAGACAGTTAAATTCATTAGAAGAAATTGATTATGAAAAAGTTGCTTCACTCAAGTGGAAATACTTAAAAAAGCTTTATGAACAAAATGGAGCAAAGACTTTTCACACAAGGCAATTTAAAGAATTCTTTAAACATAATTCTGATTGGCTTAAACCATACGCCACATTTTCTTATTTAAGAGACAGGTACAAAACCGCGGATTTTTCAAAATGGGAAGATTTCAGTATCGGCAATGATTCTGTCATAAACACCGTCACTTCTCAGGAAGGAGACTCTTACAAAGAGATTTATTTTTACTATTTTGTACAATATCATCTTGACAGGCAACTAAAAATTGCTCATAATTATTTAAACAGCAAAGGAATAATACTTAAAGGGGATATTCCGATAGGAATTAACAGAAAATCTGTTGAAACCTGGCACCAGCCTCAATATTTTAATTTCAATGGTCAGGCCGGAGCTCCACCGGATGACTTCTCCGCAAGAGGTCAGAACTGGGAATTTCCTACCTATAACTGGGATTTGATGGAGAAAGAGGGATATGAGTGGTGGAAGAGAAGATTAAGAAAGATGTCGGAATATTTTGATGCTTTTAGGATAGATCACATACTCGGTTTTTTCAGGATCTGGGAAATCCCTGTAAACCAGGAAGAAGGTCTTATGGGTTATTTCAATCCATCACTTCCTTACACAGCAGATGAAATCATATCATCCGGATTAGACTTCAACTTTGACAGGTTTTGCAGACCATTCATCCGTGAATATATACTTAACGCATACTATAAAGATGATAAAAATGAGATCATTTCTCTTTTCTTTGAGCATTGTGAGTCCGGTAAATACAAATTTAAGGATAAAATATCTTCTCAAAAAGAGATCAAAAAAATTCTGGATACAGAAAATAAATTAAGATTTAGCAAATATAGAGATTCTCTTTTTTCAATAATGTCAGAGGTGCTCTTCATTCAGGACCCTTATGACAAAAACAGATATCACCCAAGAATTTCAGCTCAGCATACTCATTCATTCAACAACCTCCGGGAGTGGGAAAAAGATGCTTTCAATAAAATATATAATCACTTCTATTATACCAGACATGATGAATTCTGGTATGATAAAGCAATGAAAAAACTTCCCTGTCTGATATCTTCCACTGATATGCTTGTTTGTGGTGAAGATCTGGGGATGCTTCCCTCCTGTTTGCCTGCTGTAATGAAATCGCTTAGTATTCTTTCTCTGGAAATAGAAAGAATGCCAAAGAATCCCTCTGAAAAATTTGGAAACACCTCAGATTACCTGTATCTCTCCGTCTGTACAACCGGTACACATGATACAAGCACCATCAGAGGCTGGTGGGAAGAGAACCGGTCATTGACACAGGAATACTATAACAATATACTTAATGAATGCGGAGAGGCGCCTTCTCACTGCGAGCCCTGGATATGTTGCAAGATTGTTAAAAGACATCTTGACTCACCGTCGATGTTGACGATATTGCCTCTTCAGGATTGGATATCAATGTTTCCTGAATTAAGAAAAGAGAATCCGCATAGGGAGAGGATCAATGTTCCGTCCAATCCCAAACATTACTGGAGGTATAGAATGCATATACATATTGAAAAGCTCTCAGAAAATGAAAACTTTTTATCCCAGATAAAAAATATGATAAGTGAATCCGGACGGTAATCCCGGAAGGAATCGTATTGTTATTTGAGAGTAATTGCTTTTTCTTCACCTTTTAGCACACCAAGGCACTGTCCAG
>JALNXR010000330.1 GCA_023230265.1 Bacteroidales bacterium
CTCAGATGGGCATCGCCGGCTGTAAAGAGATAACTGCCTGGAGGCTGATTCACGGTGAGGGAGACAATCTTCCCGGCCTGGTGATTGATGTATATAATGACACATTTGTGGTTCAGGCTCACTCCTATGGAATGTACCTCTCTATGGAGGATATCTCCGCTGCACTCTCCGGAATTTTCGGCAATAAACTTAGTGCCATTTACAGCAAGAGCGCATCAACTCTTACCGTCAAACCGGAGAATCCGTTAGAAGACAGATATATACAAGGCATAAGCGAATCACCTGCAATAATTCTGGAAAACGGAAAAAAGTTTCTGGTGGATTGGATCAATGGGCAAAAGACCGGATTTTTTCTGGATCAGAGAGACAACAGGGCCTTGGTAGAAAAATATTCAAAGGGTAGGAGAGTTCTCAACCTATTTTCATATACAGGAGGTTTTTCTGTATACGCCCTTGCCGGAGGAGCTCTCTCTGTGGATTCCGTGGACAGCTCCAGGACCGTTGGAGATATCATTGGAAAAAACATTGAATTGAACAGAGATTCCGGAATAATCCCCTCTGATTCAGAACATAGTTTTTTCTGCAATGATGTTAACAACTTTCTAAAAGGATCAGAAAAAGGGAAGTACGATTTGATAATTGTCGATCCCCCCGCCTATGCAAAGCACAGGGATTCAGTATCTAATGCCCTAAGAGGTTACCAGAGACTCAATGCATCAGTGATAGAGAAAATATCTCCGGGAGGTCTGATATTTACCTTCAGCTGTTCCCAGGCTGTGGATCGCAATGCCTTTGCCCTGACGGTATTCTCAGCTGCAGCCCAGGTAGGAAGATCTGTGAGAATTGTAGGAAGAATGACCCAGCCTGCAGACCACCCTGTGAATATATTTCATCCGGAAGGGGAGTATCTCAAAGGACTGATTTTGCATGTGGAGTGATTTTAATTATAGTATTTTTTAGTAATTTTAACCGGCAGGTTTAACAGTAGTTTTAGATATTACCAGATATTATCAGAGATGGAGAACATAAATATTGTTGAAGGAGATAAGAAAAGCAGGTATGAATCACTTCTGCCGCAGATATTTGCACTGATTGAATACGAAAACGATACAATAGCCAACCTCTCTAATATCACAGCAGCTTTAAAAGAGGGCTTAGGATTCTTCTGGGTGGGATTCTACATAGTGAAGCCGGATGACTCCCCAAAGGGGAAATCCCTGGTTCTGGGCCCATTTCAGGGTCCTGTGGCATGCACCAGAATACCATTCGGAAGAGGTGTTTGCGGAACCTGCTGGCAAAGGGGAGAAACCGTAATCGTCCCTGATGTTGAACTCTTCCCCGGACACATTGCATGCAGCTCGTTATCCAGGTCAGAGATAGTGGTACCTGTCTTTAGTGATAATGAGGTTGTTGCACTGTTGGATATTGACAGCCTTGAAACAGGCACTTTTGACGAAACAGACAGGAAATACCTGGAGATATTGACCTCTAAAATTTCAATCCATGGATTATAGAAAGATTTTTTTTTGGATTCTGATTTCATCCGCTGCTCTTTTTACACAATGCTCATCCGACACCGTTCTGCAGACTGCTGAGGGAGTAAGCAAAGAGCTTGCAGAATACCGGTTCGGTCAGATTTCTGACCCGGAATATATAATGTCTCTGAATATCCCATCCTGCAAAGATTCCATTATTACCGGCAAACTGATAATCAGGTTTAACATGCTTAAAGAGGGGAGGGTAATTCTGGACTTCACTCCCGGGGAGAAATCTCTTAAAAGCATTAAAGCAAATGGGGCAGATTGCAGCTACTATTTTGAAAATGACCATATTGTAATTGATAAGCAAAGTGTTGTAAAAGGTGCTAACACTCTGGATATTGAATTCATTGCCGGAGAGCAATCCCTCAACAGACGGGAGGATCTGATATACACCCTGCTGGTTCCCGACCGCGCAAGGACACTTTTCCCCTGCTTTGACCAGCCTGATCTTAAAGCAGAATACACCCTGTCACTGAGAATTCCATTTGGGTGGGACGCAGTGGCCAACGGAAAGCCCGCCTCCTGCGACACTATATCTGACATTCCCTCAGGAGGTGAAAAATTTCTGGAGTTTAAGTTTCAAAAAAGCGAACCCGTTCCGACCTACCTCTTCTCTTTTGTAACCGGCAAACTCACCAGAGAGACGTTTACACGGGATAAAAGTGTGATAAATATCTACCACAGGGAGAATGATCCGGAAAAAGTATCCCAGTGCGGAGAGATAGCAGATCAGATTTTCTCTTATCTCGCCTGGCTGGAGGAGTACACTCATATTCCCTATCCATTTGCCAAGTATGATATTGCAATAATTCCGGGATTTCAGTACGGAGGTATGGAACACACAGGGGCTACCCTCTACAACGACAGGTTAATGTTTCTGGAAAAGAGTGCAACCATAGCTGAAAAGATGGCAAGAAGCAAGCTGATAGCACACGAAACTGCCCATATGTGGTTCGGGGATTATGTCACAATGAAGTGGTTTAACGATGTGTGGATAAAAGAGGTTTTTGCCAACTGGTTTGCAATGAAGATTGTATCACCTCAGTATCCGGAAACAGACCATCGTTTCCTCTTTCTTAACAGCTATTATCCCTCTGCATACTCTGAGGACAGAACGGCAGGCGCTGTTCCGGTTCAGCAGGAACTCGACAATCTT
>JALNXR010000331.1 GCA_023230265.1 Bacteroidales bacterium
GCTTCTGCAGGGACTGTTATGATACCTGTAGGCAGCTACCCGCCACTTCAGATAAAAGTTAAAACATCTCTGATCTCCGAGAAGACAGTAACTACCAGTTTATGGTATCTGGCCAAGGGGAAAATTTATACTCTGAGACTCACTTTTGATGATAATCTCACAACAATAAATGTAACTAAGGAATGAAACCTGTGTTCATATCGATTATACCGGCAGTAATTTTCTCAATAATAAGCTGCACTAAGCAGGGAGGAGAGATCTCTGTTCCGATCAGTTTTAGTGCAGGAGTTCCAATTTTTGCCTCTACAAAGGCTCCGGTTGACAACATCGATGATCTGGAACCGATATACATTCTAAGGTCAGAAGGAGAAGCAGACTACACATCACTTACTGCTCCAACTCTCACCGGAACCATCAATTCAGAAGGAGTAGTTACACCTTCTGAACTCCAGTTTTATGCCCATGATGGCACAAGTGTAAATTTTATGGCCTTCTACCCTCAGGCAAACTCTATAGGTTCCGGAATTGCAAACTTCATAATAACAGGCCAGGAGGACATTATGGCTGCTCAATCTGTATATGGTGGATGGATTGGGAGTAAAAAGACAGTGGATTTTGTATTCACACACAAACTGGCACAGATACAGTTTTTTGTAAAAGCAGAAAGTTCCCAGGCAGCATCGTCATGGGGTACTCTTACCTATCTAAAGATAAACACGCCATCATCAATGGATCTTACGTTGATAACCGCTGCACTTGATACAAATACAAATGCTCAGTGGACAGATCTGCCCACCAGCATTGGAGACAACGCATCGCAAACATTAACCACGACTGCAACCTCTGCAGGAGGTCTGATGCTGCTAACAGTGGCTTATCCACTAACTGTTAAAGTAAAAACATCTAATATAGAAGAACATGATGTAATCATAGGATTGTACTATATGTTACCGGGCAATATTTACACCATAACTCTCACTTTTAAGGGCTCCGGTACGGGCATTCCTATTACGGCATCACTTACAGGCTGGTCCGCTGGTTAAGGACTTATAATTAATTATTTCTTCAGTAGATCCCTGATCTCCTTTAGCAGTGTGATATCCTCGGCAGGGGCAGGAGGAGGAGCCGGGGCCTCTTCTTTCTTACGGCTCAATGAGTTCATAAATTTAATCATCATGAATATTGCGAAGGCAATTATCAGAAAATCGATTGTAACCTGGATAAAGGTGCCGTAATTGATTGTAACAGCAGGTACCACAGTTTCACCGGCTTCTACTACTGCCTCTTTAATAGTCGCCTTAAGTTCAGTAAAGTTGACACCGCCAAGTATAAGTCCGATTGGTGGCATCAGTACATCAGAGACAAACGACGATACAATTTTTCCGAATGCACCGCCGATAATGATACCGACTGCCATATCCATCACATTGCCGCGCATTGCGAACTGTTTGAATTCTGTTAAAATTTTCATAGTATCAAGTGTTTAATTCAATAAATTTTCTATCAACCAAATATAGCAAAAATTGTTTACTTTTGCCTCAAATTTTTTGAGGATGGAGTGGATTGATAATTTGTTTTTCTCTTCCGGAGTGGCCCAATCAATAATTATTCTGGCATTGGTTATCACATCCGGGATTTTATTGTCTAAGATACGGATAGGGGGCATATCCTTCGGGGTCACATGGATACTGTTTGCAGGGATAGCCTTCAGCCACTTCGGGATGAGTGTCGACTCCCATATACTACACTTTGTTAAAGAGTTCGGGCTCATTCTGTTTGTATTCAGCATAGGACTCCAGGTTGGTCCGGGATTTTTCTCCTCATTAAGGAAAGGAGGTTTGAAACTTAACCTGTTTGCAGTAATGGTTGTATTACTCGGAGTAGGTGTCACGCTGATTATTAAATATACAACAGGACTCCCGATTCCCACCATGACCGGCATAATGTCAGGAGCTGTCACCAACACTCCCGGACTTGGTGCAGCACAACAAACCTGGCTGGATATGCAGGGGGCACAGGATCCTTCTATTGCAACAGGATATGCCATTGCCTACCCTGTAGGCGTTATCGGTATAATCCTATCCCTTATCGTTATAAAAAAGATATTTTCCGTAAACATAGAAGAGGAGAAGAGGAGGCTGACGGTTTCAGATGATGAGAACCCTGAGCAAACTGTAAAGTTTTCTGTAGTCGTGACAAACAGGGCTCTTTCCGGTAAATCCATTAAAGAGATAAAAGCTCATTTCGGGATGGATTCTGTGGTTTCCAGAGTTTGCAACACTGATGGAAAAGTGCAGATCGCACAAGCCAATGTTGCTTTGACAGAAGGATCAAAACTTCTGGTAGTAGCCTCCAGGTGTGACAAAGATTCGATAACTGCACTTTACGGACAGGAGCATGAATTCAGAGAGGAAGAGTGGAATCTTGACGATAACAATGTTACCCTGAGAAGAATGCTTGTCACCCATAAAAAGATACATGGCCGGAGTCTCGCGGAGTTAAAGCTGGGAAAGGCATTCGGGATTACCGTTACAAGAGTTAACAGAGCGGGCGTTGATCTTCTGGCAAAACCGGATCTGAGGTTACAGATGGGAGACAGGCTTACTGTTGTGGGTTCCCCATCAGGTCTTGACAGTGTTTCTAAGTTGATGGGTAATTCTATTAAGCAGCTGCGGGAGCCAAATCTGATTGCTATC
>JALNXR010000332.1 GCA_023230265.1 Bacteroidales bacterium
AGGAGCTACATAGCCCCTTATAAGTATCGTTCTTATAGTTCATCCTCGACCTCGAATCCTGATGACTCGCGTAAGGAAAACTCTACAGTCTTCCGTCTGGCAGAGCAGTACCTTATCAGAGCAGAAGCAAGGGCTCAGCAGAATAAGCTTGATCTGGCAATTGCCGATGTGGATGCCATTCGTGCAAGGGCAGGTTTACCATTGATAGAGAATACCAATCCCGGGATAGGTAAGGCAGCTCTTCTGGATGCCATTATGCAGGAGAGACGGGTAGAACTCTTCACAGAATGGGGACACCGCTGGTTCGACCTTAAGCGTACCGGCAAAGCTGTGGCTGTATTGAGTGCCATCAAGACCGGATTCTCTGCCAATGATCTGCTGTACCCGATTCCGGCAAGTGAACTGAATAAGGATCCTTTCCTTGAACAGAATCCCGGATATTAATCATTATACGGCCCGCCGTTATTCATTTATCGATCCGGCGGGCCTGTTATTATTAAGAGACTGATTCTAAGTCTTAGTTTAAGTCTTAGTTTAAGTCTTAGTTTGAGTTTGGGTCTAAGACAGGATCTTATTCTGAATCAGTCTCTTCTACAATTATATTTTGAAAATAAAATTTTTATGATGAAAACTAAATCATATATTATTATGCACATTTTTAGCTATACCCGACTTGCATTCCTACTCTTTTTCACAAGCTGTTTTTTCATCAGTGTAAGTGGACAGTCAAATGATGGCAGAAAAAATAATTCATCCTCAACAGTAGATTTTCCAAAAATGATTTTTGCTAACATTCCCGGAGCACCAAAGCTTTCCACTCCGCAGCTTCTTAGGGGTAAGACAGAACCTCTCATGTCAGAGGGAATGGGCTGGGCAGCGCCGGCAGTTTACGACTGGGATGGAGACGATAAGAAAGATCTTTTGATCGGTGAGTTTGGGAGCGGACTGGAGAACAAGGAACGTGCAGTGGGCAACTTTGTAAGGGTCTACAAAAATATCGGAACTGATAAGGAACCAAGATTCAGCGATTATTTTGAATATGCACGGCCAAAGCATTTGACCGGTAACGGCACCCCGCTTTCAATCTATACCTGGTGTTGCCTCGGGTTTACTCCCCAGATCATTGACATAAACGCTGACGGATATCTGGATATATTGACCGGTCAGTATGAACAGGGGGAGGTAACATGTTTCCGGGGCAGTGACAATGGCTTTTCCCCGGGAGAAAAACTTCCGCAGGAGGGTAATCCCTCAGGGAAAAAGGATTCCAATCTCCCCCTTACAGATGTTAACAGTTGGGAATACTGGTCATATTCTGCAGTCAGCTTTGGTGATTTTGACGGGGATGGTGATTACGATATGATAGTTGGAGGTTCAGCCCTTCGTCTTAGCAAAAACATAGGATCAAAAACCTCTCCTAAATTTGCATATCGTGAATTTCTGCTTGACACTGAGGGTAACCCTCTCAGAGTATATGAACCAACAGTAGAGGAGCTTGGGAAAATAAAGGGATACCTGGAAAAATATCCCGCAGGTTTAGCTAATGCTGTTCCCCATGTTGTTGATTGGGACAATGACGGAGTGCTGGATTTATTGGTAACAAACGGTTATTATAAAAACGGCTTTCATGCTGTTCTCTTTTTCCGCGGTGTAAATACAACGGAGGGTTATCGTTGTGAAAAGGGAATCCCTTTATTTACTGCTAAAGACGGTAGCAAAGCTTTCCCGGGCAGTTGGCTAAGGGTATTTGTGACCGACTGGAACAATGACGGTGTGAATGATCTTTTGATTGGCACCAGTGTAGCAACAACCAACGGGGGACAATTCAATTATGATCTTTCCTGGGCATGGGAGAATGATACTGGTATTGAGAAGGAGAATCCCGGTGTCATGTCAGCAGACAGGGTTGAAGCAATGCGTACAGGTAACCCGGATTCAGAAGGAAGAAGATATTATGTCAGCGAATATCTTAAGGGTGGAGGAGATCCCACGCTTGTGCACAGGGGATATGTCTATCTGATGCTGGGTAAGAAGTGAAATGTAGGTGAAAATAAAATGTTGGATGAATAGTGAAAACAATGAAGAAAACGAGTCTGATAATTTTATTGCTGTGTTTTCCCTTTATCAGCAGGGCACAGGATGTTGTTAAATGGGAAATCAGATGTGAGAAAATTTCAGGGAAGACCTACGAGGTTCGTTTCACTCCTAAAGTGCAGGAATCATGGCATATATACTCCCTTGGGCTCTCCGGTGGAATGAATGTGCCCACCAGCTTCTCCTTTGAAGACAATCCTCTTGTCATATTGAAAGGAGCAGTGAAAGAGATAGGTTTACAGCATGATTTTGTGCAAAAGATCAAACTTAAAAGAGGTAATGCAAAAATCCTTAAAGAAAGAGGCACTGCAACAATTCTTAAAGGCGCTATTACTTATATGGCTTGCAATGATGAGCAATGCCGGCCACCGCAAACTGTGGAATTTGAGTGTGAGGTTGGAGCAAAGTCCACGATCCCACTTAAATCTAATGTAAACAGGAAATAAACTGAAAAATAAAAAGAAGGTGTCTGAACTCCATGAGGTGAACCCCAAAAGTTAGACAGTTTAACATTAAGTATTTTGGTAAAGAGTTCGGTATTGTACCGGGCTCTTTCCTTTTAATCTCAACTTGATACGATCGTAGTTGTAATAGTGGAT
>JALNXR010000333.1 GCA_023230265.1 Bacteroidales bacterium
AGAATTGTGGAAGGGTGCTTATGTCATTTTGCTCTGTGACCGGCATGTGGATCACTGCCTCCGGGTCTTTTAGTCTTACATCGTCCGGGTTACAGACTGCAAGGCAGCGCGTGTTGAAATAGATGCTGTACATCCGAAAATTAATTGTTTTTTTTATCTTTGTACAAAGATACTTTATTATGGAAACTCAGGAAAAAATTATTGCCAAACTGCTTCTTGAGATTAAAGCAGTCCGCCTGGATACAGAGACACCATTCACCTGGGCATCCGGATGGAAATCTCCAATTTACTGCGACAATAGGAAGATATATTCGTATCCAAAACATAGGAAGCTGGTTTACAAGAGTCTGGCCAAGATTATTCAGAATTATTACCCTCAGACAGACACGATTGCAGGTGTTGCAACCGGAGCGATAGGGTGGGGTGCCCTTGTGGCTGAAGAACTTGGAAAACCTTTTGTATATGTAAGGCCCAAACCCAAGGACCACGGGACTCTCTCCCAAATTGAGGGTGAGCTGCCTAAGGGTGCAAATGTGGTTGTGGTGGAAGATCTTATCTCAACCGGCAATAGTTCGTTATCTGTTGTGAATGAGCTCCTTAAAGCAGGTGCAAATGTTCTGGGTATGGTGGCTGTTTTCTCATACAATTTTGATGTTGCAAGAAGATCCTTTGAATACAACAATTGCGAACTCAGAACTCTTACAACCTATGACGCACTTGTGGATCAGGCTCTCTCCTGCAATTATATAAGAGAAGAAGAGGCTAATACCTTAAGGGAGTGGAGGTACAGGCCTGAGATCTGGGGACAGGTTTAGATGTCATCAGATCGCTCTTTGTTCAGGTACAGTTAAAAAGTGAGAAAATGGGAAATGTTACAGTAAAAGGAAGAAGGGTGCGTACCGGCAAAAGCGATATACAGATCTACGGGATCTTCTCTGACCTTAACAATTTTACAACCGGGCTGCCGGATGATATAACCTCCAAAGCAGAAATATCCTCAACTCAAAACACTCTAAATGTAAAGGTACAGGGTTTTGATCTGGGGCTGAGTGTTAAAGAGAGAGTGCCCTACTCATTGATTTCCATGGGAGAACAGAACGGATCACTTTTTCCCTTCTGTTTTAATATCAGGATTGATTCCTGTGGGGAGAGTTGCTCGGAGTTTGAGTTTGAGATGGAGGCAGAGCTTCCGGGATTGTTTAAAAGCCTCATTGGATCTAAACTTCAGGAATTTATTGACAAGCTTACTGATACCGTAGAAAAATCTCTCTCCGTTTGAGTTTGCAAGAGGATGAAAAGAGTTATAAAAAGGATAGCAATTACTGCAATGATTTTATTTATTGCAACTTTCTCTTTTATTTCTACTTCTAATTATACTTTTGCCTCCTCTCTCTCTCCTGAATTTACTTCCCCTTCAGCTACTTTTTCACCGGGGGCATTTTCTATTATCCCTGAACCGGTGAGGGTGACTCCCGGAGAAAACAGTTTTTTTATAGACAATAACACAGTGATTCTTGCTCAGGGAGAGCAGGAGTATAAATCTGCAACCTTTCTGAGGAATTATCTGGAAAAGCACTATGGTTTAGTGTTAACGATTGTAAGAGACAAGGTTAAACCCAGAAAGAATAAAAAAGGGGAACTAAGATATATCGATCTTAAAACCGGAACAATTGCCTACGACATTGCCGGTTTTAATCCATCCGACCTGAAATTGGAGGGGGCATATCTTTTAAACATCTCGGAAGGAATCGCATCTTTAAAAGGTGCCAACCCCACAGGACTTTTTTATGCTGTTCAGACTCTGATACAGTTGCTGCCCGATCCTGCCGGAAATAATCCGGTCCCGGTAAAGGAGGCGCATGTGGTTGATTATCCGGGATTCAGCTACCGCGGTATGCATCTGGATGTTGTAAAACATATGTTTCCTGTGGAGTATGTGAAAAAATACATCGACTATCTGGCTCTTCACAAAATGAACTATTTCCATTGGCATCTGACTGACGACCAGGGGTGGAGAATCGAGAGCAAAAAATATCCAAAGCTTAATGAAACAGGCTCCTGGAGAGCCGGCACAATTATCGGTCTTTTTCCCGGAACCGGTGTGGACAGTACCCGGTATGGAGGTTATTACACTGCAGATGAGATAAGGGATATTATCAATTATGCATCTGACAGGTTTATTGAGATAATTCCGGAGATAGAAATACCGGGCCACTGTATGGCATTGACAGCTTCCTATCCTCAGTTCAGCACAACTCCTGATATCCCCGGACAGCCGGCAATAACATGGGAAATTTTTGACAATCAGAATAATGTACTTGCACCCTCTGAGGATCTCTTCAAGTTTCTAGAGGGTGTTTTCAACGAGTTGATGGACCTCTTTCCCGGGGAGTACATTCATATAGGAGCTGACGAGTGTTCCAAGATATGGTGGAAAGAATCGAGTGCCACTCAGCAGTTTATGAAAAGGTATGGCTTGGCGGACGAGGATGCATTGCAGGCCTATTTTGTAAAAAGAGTCTCAAAGATTGTAACTGACCGCGGGAGAAAGATTGTGGGTTGGGAAGAGATTTTGGAGGGGGAACTTCCGGCTGATGCAGTGGTGATGAGCAAGAGAGTTGCAGATTATGGTTGGAAGGCTGCCGAAATGGGGTACAAAGCTATTCTAACTCCACAACGCCACAGTTTCT
>JALNXR010000334.1 GCA_023230265.1 Bacteroidales bacterium
AAACAATACTTGCAAATCCCAGAACTGCACATATAACTGCGGTTGACAACGGTATTCTGACCATTTGAAACATATCCAGCAAAAAAGGGACATTCATTATCAAAAGTAAAAAGAGAATCGCACCTCCAACGACCCACTTCACTGTTTTGTTGGGTGTTGCAATAATTTTAAAGATATTTTCACTCCATGATCTGTTGGAGAGAATGACTGCAATGTTTGATGATATCAGGGTGATGAATGTGGCAGCTCTGACAGCCTCCTGCTCCCACCCGCTTTTTATACCAAAGATGTAGACTCCCATGGTAATTATCAGTATTCCCAATCCCTGTAAACAACTCAGAATTATTTTCCCTGCTCCAAAGAATGAACCTTGGGAGTCCCGCGGAGGTCGCATCATAATATCTTTCTCCTCCCTCTCCGCTTCAAAAATAATTGAACAGGCGGGGTCAATTATCAGTTCGAGAAAAACTATATGCACAGGCCATAAAATAAGGGGCAGATCTGCAAAAAATACAGGGATAAGAGACAGTCCGGCAATGGGTACATGAATTGCAAAAATGTAGCTGAGAGCCTTTTGCAGATTGTCGGATATCCTTCTGCCCATTCTCACAGCACCTACAACAGATGAAAAGTTATCATCCAGAAGAACCAGCGACGAGGCTTCGCGTGCAACATCTGTTCCCTTCTCTCCCATTGCAATCCCGATATCAGCAGCTTTTAGGGCTGGGGCGTCGTTCACTCCGTCCCCGGTCATTGCCACAACTTCTCCCTCTTTTCGCAGAGCGTTTACTATCTTTAGCTTCTGCTCCGGAACCACCCTTGCAAAAATTGAAACATCTTTTATTCTGGATCGTAATTCCTCTTCGCTCATCTCCTGAAGTTCCTGACCGGTTATAACATTTTCCGGATTTTTAAGTCCGATCTCCTTTCCGATATTAATTGCAGTGACCGGATAGTCTCCGGTGATCATCATCACCTTTATCCCTGCCCTTCTGCACTCTGATATCGCCTCCGGCACACTCTCCCTTACAGGATCGGAGAATCCTATCAACCCTGTAAA
Organism: Bacteroidales bacterium; assembly: GCA_023230265.1. GTDB lineage: Bacteria > Bacteroidota > Bacteroidia > Bacteroidales > UBA932 > Bact-08. Next base: position 1,061 of record JALNXR010000334.1, read on the forward strand.
TTCAAAATCAAAATCATGCTGGGCCGATGGCAGCTCTGCAGGATTGAGTGTTGCCTTTGCAACACCAAGCACCCTCAACCCTCTCCTTGCAAATTTTGATACTGTTTTTTCGTACTCCTTAACCAGAACCGGATCCAGATGACAGAGATCAAAAATTGCCTCCGGTGCTCCTTTTGCTGCAATCACCCTTATATTTGCCGATGGACTGCTAAAGACTCTCGACATAGCCATCATCTCCCTTGAAAGAGGGTATTCCTTCTCCATCACCCAGTCGTTGTGAATGTGTGATGAGTCTATCATCCTTTCGGCAGCAACCATAATTATAGCCTTCTCCATAGGATCAAACGGCTTCACCTGGCTGGAGAGAATCCCGTATTCGATTATCTCATGAAACTGCTCGGGGATGGCATTTTTCCGGTCAACATCAAATACCTCTTTCCCGTTGGAAAGTGATTTTACTGTCATCTTATTACATGTGAGCGTTCCGGTTTTATCTGTGCAAAGAATTGTAGCTGATCCAAGGATCTCTATAGCTGCTGATTTCCTTGCCAGAACAGCTCTTTTTGACATTCTCCACCCTCCGAGTGCCAGAAATATCGTAAGTACAACGGGGAACTCTTCCGGCAGCATAGCCATCGCCAGTGTTATACCCGCCAGAAAACCCTTGAGAAAATCGCCTCTTGTAAGTGTATAAATTGCTATCACCGTTATACAAAGTATCACTCCTGCAATCGCAAGCCTTTTCACAAGAATACGCATCTCCTTTTTGAGTTTTGACGGCTCCTCTTCAACCGACTCCAAAGCTTTTCCGATTTTTCCTATCTCAGTATCCCTGCCTGTGGATGTAATCTCAGCCACACCATTCCCCTGCACAATCATAGAACCAGAATATATGTAGGGCAATTCGTCCCCTCCCGGCATAATGTTCTGAATGTCCGACTCAGTCCACTCTCTTTTCCTGACCGGCACCGACTCTCCCGTCAAAAGGGATTCATCGGAGAGCAGGCTTACACAATAGAGTATTTTACCATCTGCAGGGACCCTGTCTCCCTCCTGAAGAACCACCAGATCACCCGGGACAATGTCTCTACCAGGCACTCTCTGTGTCTCTCCATCCCTGATAACCAATGCTCTCGGACTGGCAAGATCTTTAAGTGCATCCAGTGCTCTTTCTGTTTTTCTCTCCTGGAAATATTCTATACCCATGACTACAAGCACAAAACTCATAAGCATAATACCCTCCTGAATATCTCCGAGCACAAGATAGAGCGAACCGCATACCACCAGCAGAATAAACATCGGCTCCCGGATAATTCCCAGTGCAATTTCTATCCCATTCCTCTTCTTTTGTGAGGGTAATTCATTATATCCGTATTTTAAAACCCTCTTACCAACCTCTTCCTTTGAAAGGCCGCGAAAATTAAGATCAGATACAGCAGATTTCATTTATCTTAAAATTTATTACAAATTTTCTTTGTCAAATTTTCTTTTCAAATTTTCTTTTCAAATTTTTTCTACAATTTTTATAAAGCTTTCAATCTCATCCTGAGTAAGATTTTTAATAATATTCCTCGCAATCATTATGTGTGCCAGGTGATGAATCTGATTAAGCTCCTTACCCT
>JALNXR010000038.1 GCA_023230265.1 Bacteroidales bacterium
CCTCAGAAAGAGTATATACACAAAGCTGAGAGCTATTCCGATACCGAGGTTGAGCCCTATGCCTCCCCTTTTCTTTCGTGAAGAGAGTGCAACACCCATAACTGTGAGAATAAATGCAGAGAATGGCACCGCAAAACGGGTATGTTTCTCTATCAATGCATAGATCACTCTTTTGTCCCCCCTCATCTTCTGGGTTCTTATCACTTCGTTAAGCTCATGATAATTATAAGACTCAACAATGTTCTCCCTCTTATTAAAATCATCAACAGAAAGAGGAAGCAGGGTGTCCATAGTTGCTCCTTTCTTCACCCTCTCTCTGATACCGTCGTGGTACCTTAGAAAATAGTCGTAGAGCACCCATGTGTTTTTAAGGGTGTCCCACCTGGCACTGGAGGCACTCAACTTGGATTTGATGGTGTGGCCTTCTATTGTCTCAACTGTAATTTTTCTGGCTGTATTGGATATGCTGTTGAAATATTCCAGATAGACATAGGTGTCTGGAGATATCTGGAAATGGAAGTCGGTCCCGGTACTGGAATACTTGTCCTTTATATATTTCTCGGTAAAATCAAGCCTGATTTCATTTGCAGGCGGAATAAGAAAGAGATTTAGCACCAGGCTCAGTAAAGCAATAAAAAAGGCAGATAAAAAATAGGGATAGAGAATTCTGTTGAAACTGATACCACCTGCCAGTATCGCAACTATCTCGCTGTTTGAGGCCATCTTGGAGGTGAAGAAGATCACTGAGATAAAAACCAGAAGCGGACTGAACAGGTTGATATAGTAAGGGATCATAGTCGCATAGTAGTGCAGCACCACCTCTTTTAAAGGAGCCTCCTTCTGGACAAAATTGTCAACCTTTTCACTTATGTCAAAAATAATTATTATGGTGATGATAATAATCAGAATAAAGAGAAAGGTGCCAATAAACTTTCTGATAATGTACTTATCCAGTGTCCCTATTTTAAAGTCTTTATTCATTAACATCAATCTTAATTATCAGACCGTCAAAGTCTGTTTTCCAGTTTCTTTACCATACTGTTCTTCCAGATAGAAAAATCTCCCTCTTTTATATGACGGGCAGCCTCTTTTACCAGCCACACATAAAAGGCAAGGTTGTGCTCCGAGGCAATTTGTGCCCCCAGTATCTCCCCTGAGATAAAAAGATGCCTCAGGTAGGCTTTTGTATAGGTTTTGTCAACGAAGGATGTTCCGTCAGGATCCAGCAGGGAAAAATCATCCTTCCATTTGTTATTCCTTATATTGATTATTCCCTGTGATGTAAAGAGCATTCCATTGCGGGCATTCCTGGTGGGCATTACACAATCGAACATATCTATCCCCCGTGAGATCCCCTCGAGAATATTTGCAGGCGTTCCCACTCCCATCAGATACCTAGGTTTATCTTTTGGTAAAAGCGGATCCAGTACCTCAAGGATCTGATACATCACCTCAACCGGCTCCCCCACAGACAATCCTCCGATCGCATACCCATCCCTGTCAAGAGCAACTGCGTGTTCTGCAGCCTCTCTCCTGAGATCGGGATAGATACAACCCTGAACAATAGGGAAGAGAGTCTGACTGTAACCGTATAGTGGCCGGGTGTTGTCAAAATGGTTCAGGGCTCTTAACATCCACTGCTGAGTGAGTTCGAGTGATTTTTTTGCGTATTTGTAATCAGAGTCTCCGGGAGGGCATTCATCAAGTGCCATTATTATATCCGCCCCAATCTCCCTCTGAATATCCACAACATTTTCCGGTGTAAAGAGATGCTTTGAACCGTCTATGTGCGAACTGAATGTGCATCCCTCAGGTTTCAGTTTGCGGTTTTCTGCCAGGGAGAATACCTGGTAACCTCCGCTGTCGGTGAGTATAGGCCCCTCCCAGGAGGAAAATTTATGCAATCCCCCTGCCTGTCTGATAATCCCGGTTCCCGGCCTCAGATATAGATGGTATGTGTTTCCAAGGATTATCTCTGCCCTGATATCTTCTTTTAAATCCCTGTGGTATACAGCTTTAACCGTACCAAGTGTGCCAACCGGCATAAAAACCGGGGTGTTGATTACGCCGTGGTCTGTGTACAATAGGGAACAGGTTGCAGAGGAGTCCTTGTCAAATGCTATCTTTTCAAATTTCATATTACAAAATCAGCGTTCAAAGATAATAATTTAATGCCTATATTTGTTTCCGTAAACTTCTAACATAACCCTTTGTGAAAAAACTACTCCTTACCTTCTCCCTCATTTTCATGCTAACATGCATATATGCACAGGAGAGAACCGTTCAGACCAAAGATAACAGCACAACTGCTGTAACAACCACATCAGCAAATCAGAAAACTCAGACAGATGCCATACCGGCTTCATCCGCAGATATACTGGCAGCATCTCCCGACACTCTCCAAAAGGGAGCGGAAAGTTCCGGAGTTGAAGCAGTCTCTGCTACTGACAATCCTGTCAGTAAAAATCCTTACAAAGACATTCTTACCGAAAAGACTTTTAACTTTAGTATAATATCGATACTGAGAGGCATTCTCGGAATGGCTGTCATATTGTTCATCGCATGGCTTTTCAGCTCAGACAGAAAGAAGATCTCCTGGAGGACAGTCGGATTTGCCCTGTTGTTTCAACTGGTAATTGCAATATCTGTGATAGCCTTCCCGGCAGTTCAATCAGTATTTGAGTTTGTGGGAAAGATGTTTGTGGCGGTCCTTGACTGGACCAGAGCCGGTTCAAACTTTCTGTTCGGTTCGCTGATGGATGTCAATAACTTTGGATTTATATTTGTTCTTCAGATACTTCCCACTATAATATTCTTCTCTGCCCTCACCAGTCTGCTTTTTTACCTTGGGATATTACAAAAGGTTGTTTGGCTAATGGCATGGCTCCTCTCAAAAACACTCAACCTCACAGGTGCAGAGTCCCTCTCAACCGCAGGGAACATCTTTCTGGGGCAGACCGAGGCTCCGCTTATGGTTAAAGCTTACATCCCAAGAATGACAAAAAGTGAGATAATGCTGGTTATGACTGCCGGCATGACCACAATGGCAGGAGGTGTACTTGCTGCGTATATTGGTATGTTGGGAGGAGGAGACAGGCTTATGGAGATAGAGTTCGCAAAGCACCTTTTATCTGCTTCCGTAATGGCAGCTCCCGGAGCTATTGCTATTTCAAAAATTATGCGTCCTCAGACTGAGGAGATAGACAACAGTGTTGAGGTACCAAGGGAGAAAATAGGGAAGAATCTGCTGGATTCAATCTCCAACGGAGCAACTGACGGTCTTAAGCTTGCTGCCAATGTTGGTGCAATGTTGCTGGTTTTTTATGCATTGATTGCAGGTTTTAATTTTATTTTCGGAAAAATCGGGGATTGGACAACATTGAACAGTTGGGTGGCCGATATCACAGACGGGAGATATTCAGGAATTTCACTGCAGTTCATACTCTCCTATCTTTTCGCCCCTATTATCTGGCTGACAGGAGTTTCCGGAGATGACCTTGCACTTGTGGGGAGGTTACTTGGAGAGAAACTGATAATGACGGAGTTTGTAGGTTATCAGAGTCTTGCAGAATTAATACAAGCCGGAGCTTTTGTTCACACCAAATCAATAATACTTGCCACCTATGTCCTTTGCGGTTTTGCCAACTTTGCCTCTGTTGGTATCCAGATTGGTGGTATTGGAGGGATTGCTCCAAATCAGAAGCCCGTGCTATCGGCATTTGGGATGAGGGCATTGCTGGGGGCGACACTTGGGGCACTGATGTCCGCGGCTATGATAGGGATGTTTGTGTAGGTGGACGGGGGATCATCGACGAAGATTTTGTCATTGACTTATTAATCAAGTATATACCAAGTGCAAACTTTTAATTAGTAAAAGTTTGCACTTGGAAACTATTTGAATGACAATTTAATAACAAAATCTTCGCCGATGAAAGTTCGTGCCTTATTCCAACAAACCAATGACAGTGGCAGAGTGCGATGCACTCTCTGCCCACACAGCTGCATTTTAGAGGAGGGAAAGAGCGGGATCTGCAGGACAAGGATTAATATTAAGGGGATCCTGCATACTTTGGCTTACGGAAATCCCTGTTCAATTGCTATAGATCCTGTTGAAAAGAAACCTCTTTTCCATTTCCTTCCCGGAAGCGATATACTGTCAATTGCCACTGCAGGTTGTAACCTCCGATGCCAGAATTGTCAGAACTGGACTATCTCGCAGATCCCTCCGACAGAAAGTCAAAATTACCGGATCTCTCCGGATGAAATTGTGGAGTTGGTTCTTGAGAGAAGTGCAGGGTATAATACTGATAATGGAGACGGGAGAGTTGTAAAGGGGAAAGAGAAAAGAGATCCTGAGAATGATAAGGAAGGGGAGATAAAAAATAAAGCTGTCAGCAATACTAAAAGCATCGCATTTACATATACCGAGCCGACTGTTTACTATGAATACATGCTGGATGTTGCAAAAGCGGCAAAGGAGAGGGGTGTTAAGTGCGTTATCGTCTCAAACGGATATATAAATGAAGGACCTCTCAAAGAGCTCTGCCCATATTTAGATGCTGCAAATATTGATCTCAAATGTTTCGACCCTCTTCTTCATAAAAAGCTCACCGGAGGAAGACTGGAGCCGGTGCTTGAGAGTCTTGGGATTTTAAAAGATTCCGGAGTTTGGCTTGAGATTACGAATCTTTTAATACCAGGCTGGTCCGATGACATGATGGTTTTTGAAAAAATGTGTGACTGGCTTATAGATAATGGCTTTGCAGATACTCCGCTACATCTGAGCCGTTTTTTCCCCAACTACAAGCTTCAGCTCCTCTCCCCCACTCCAGAATCTGTAATTACAAAGGCTGCTAAAAGAGCAAGAGAGCGCGGTATGAAATATGTCTACACGGGGAATCTCTGTTTCGGACGGGAGGAAAACAGTATCTGCCCCAAATGCGGATATTTATTGGTTGAGAGAAGCAGGTATTTTCTGCAAAGTATTCAGATCAGGAAGGAGATCAACGGTAAAAGTATATGTCCTGAGTGTGGGGAGGTGATCCCCGGGATCTGGTTCTGATAACTTTATGTAAAATCAGAGATTTTTCCCTTTCAGAAACTATATCTGAACCTCAGAAATACCATATTAATCTTCTCACTAACACTCCCTTGATTTTCATTCTTCTGAAATTCTCCGCTAAAGAGTTGTGCTCTGATGGAGATCTCAAAATTATTCCCTGCTGAGTATGCCAGGGAGGGCATCGCAATAAATCCGTCACCCAGTGAGGGAAGATACATAGCTGCAAGGGATGCATTTATCAGTGGGTGCACCGGATAGGAGATCTGTGTTAACCAGGAGAATTTGCTGAATGTAATTCTCTTTACCGAGAGAGGTGAGTAGTAAAGGTCTGTGAAGCTCTCCGGAGATATGTTGTTAAAATAACTGTTATATGCCCCTTCTACATTTATCATCAGCGAGTTGCTAAACATATAATTGAGACCTGCACTTACAATAACAACTCCGGTGGTATCCCTGAAGTTCTTTTGAGGATGGAAATATGCGGCCTCACCTGTAAATCCGACCTTACCAAGGCTGCCGGACCAACCTGCCCCTGCTGTGATATCCTCTTTGCCGATTATCCCTGCCATAAACTGCAAGTCATATCCCCATTTATTAAACCGGTATAAACCAGCTGCTGTTATCCGGTTATCCCTGTCCATTTTAACGGCAAAGTCAACTACCGATGAAAAACCCGGAAAAATCCTGATTCTTACTGCATCGCTGCCTGGCCGCTCTTCGTAATCAAAATCCAGGAACGAGTAGGCATTAAAAATATCATTGGGATTCCAGGCAAAGGATTGCCCCCAGTTTATCCTCTGTCTGCCGGCTGTGACAGAAAAGGATTCATTACTGTATTCAAGATTTAAACGGTCAAATGTAGTGAGAAGAATTGAAGAGTTGGCGGAGCTGATTGTTTGTGACAGGAATTTAAACAGACCCGCATCTTCTGATATCAAATCTGTGTAACCAGGGAATTGCCTGACAAAATCCCCGTAAATAAAACGGTTTCGCATACCTGCGTTAAAGCTCATATTATCTGACATCTGCCAACTGAAATTGATCCTGTTGTGTATCATGTTCTCAACCATCCAGGGGGAGTCAAACTTCCCGAACATTGCCGTATTGACAAACTTAACATATCCTCCTGCTTTTATCCGCTCCGTCCCTTTTGCAGGCAGAAATATCATTGTCGTCAGAATTGTCAGAGATATAAGAAATTTCATTTGAATTAACTTTTAATGTCAGTTTCAACCTTTATATCTGACACAACATGACCGTCTTCTACTGTGATGACCCTGCGGGCTTTGGCAACAACCCTCGCATCGTGTGTGGAGAAGATAAAGGTTATGTTCTCATCTTTGTTCAGTTTTTCCATAATTTCCAGAAGGGACTCTGCAGATTTGGAATCCAGGTTTGCTGTTGGCTCGTCTGCCAGTATGAATTTTGGCTTTGTCGAAAGTGCCCTTGCCACTGCCACCCTTTGTTGCTGTCCTCCGGAAAGTTTTGCCGGTCTGCTGTTTGCCCTCTCCGCCAGTCCCACTGCACTTAGTATCTCCATTGACCTCTTCTCCCTCTTTTTCTTTTCCACTCCCTGAAGCTGCATGATGAACTCCACATTTTCCCTGGCAGTCATTACTGGTATGAGGTTATACGCCTGAAATACAAAACCGATGTTGAAAAGGCGGAAATTGATAAGTTCCCACGGTTTTAATTTCCCGATATTTGTTCCGTTAATAATAATTTCGCCCTCTGTGGATGCATCCAATCCTCCTATCAGGTTCAACAGAGTTGTTTTTCCGCTTCCAGACGGGCCTACTATTGCAGTAAATTCGCCCTGCTCAAATGTAAGGTTCACATTATCCACAGCCTTGACTTTTACCTCTGAATCGTTGTAGATCTTTACAAGATTTTTCAATTCCAGCACTTGCATATATTTCTTAATTTTATTGTTTTACATGTCAATTCTAAGTGATTCTGAGGGATTCAGCTCAATCGCCTTTTTTGCCGGATAGATTGCAGCAGTAATCCCGGTAATTATTACCAGAATTGTTACCACTATAACAGAGTCAATTCCTATCCAGGGATAAATAATTGAATCAAAACCCATTGAATTTAGTCCATCCGACCAAAAGGAGAGATCAATACCTGTTTTTCCCGTAATTGCAGTAATCAGCAAAGCGACTCCAATACCGATAGCACCTCCTGTAATTGAGAGGAATACCGACTCCATCACCACCATTCTGAAAATACTCGCCCTGCTCATTCCAACTGCCATCAGCATACCGAACTCTTTTACCCTCTCCAGAATCACCATCAGCATAGTGTTTACTATTCCAAATCCAAGTGCAAGAAGAATAATTCCGACAACTATATACATCATGAACCCCATGGATTCGTTCATCATTTTCATATCCGGCATAAGATCAGACCATGACAGTGAACTTAGCTGTGGGTAATTCTCTTTAATCCCTTTGATAACGATTTCTTCTGTTCCGTTATTTTTAAGCGAAACCGCAATCTGATGAGCGGTATTCTCTTCCAATTGTAAAAGTTCTCTTAATCTCCCTGATCTCACATATACTCTTGACTCGTCAAAAAGCACATTGGATGTTCTGAATATACCTGCCACTCTAAACGCACCGCCTGAGATTGTTCCATCCATCTCTGTAAGTGTTACTACTACTTTTGACCGGATGCCCACATTGAGTTTGTCGGCAAGTTTCTTTCCTATAATAATCTGATTCGCAGACTCACCCTTAAAATAATCCCCTTCAATTATCCTTGAATTAATATCCGAAACCTCTCTCTCTTTTGAAGGATCTACACCAAAGATCTGCACCCCTGACCCTGTCTCTGCAGAGGCTATCATACAATTTGCAATAATCCGTGATGAGACCGCCCCCACATTCTCATCTGAGAGAACACTCTGCTCAATTCCCTCTATTCCGGATATGTAGTCATCTGTCTCACTGCTCTCAAGATAGGCGGGTTTGTGTATTTGTATGTTGGAAACCTCTGTCGAAATCACGGCATCAATTCTTTGATTGACCATTCCGAGCATAAAGGAAATAGTGAAAACACCAGCAAAAACCCCCAGACCGACCGCCGTGATAATAACCAGGCTCCGGGTTCTGTTTCTCCATATATTACGCCACGATACAGAATAAATCATAGTTTTATTTATAAGTTGATTAGGATTTTAATGAATGAGCTACAGACATTTTTTGACTTTTAAAACCGGATAGAGAGAAATTGCCATAGCTATGACAAAAATTATTATTGCCTGATTTATAAATACCGATGGTGCAGCGCTAAAGAACATATATGGGTCGAATCCATATTGTAAATAGGCTTCTGCCATATCACCCGGCAGCCTGATAGGATTATTCACAAAGTATCCTATCAGGGGAATGCTCGCTGCAAATCCCGATATCACCCCAATCAGACCTATAAGGAGAGTCTCAATAAAAAACATCAGGGATAGTTTGTATTTCCTCATCCCCACGGCGGTCATCACTGCGAGCTCCTTCTTTCTCTCGGCAACCATCATAATTATTGTGCCCAGAATCCCGAAACCAATTACCATATAGAGAATACCAATCATCAGGTTTCCGCTTGATCTGTCTCCCTCAATAAAGTTCACCAGATCGGGATTGAGTTCTGTCCAGTCTTTTACTGAAAGCCCCGGAGCAAGATCTTTAATTTTGCGGGAAATCCGGTTAACATGGGTATAATCGCTCACCATTATCATCAGAGAGGTAACCATGCTGTCTGCATGGAACAGCTCCTGAGCCGCACCGACATCCATAAAGACTCCCAGATTATTCATCTGCGGGGTGCTGAATTCAATAATACCGGTAACGGGGAAAAGTCCTGCCGATGTAACTCCCCGGTAACCCTGGCTGATCACAATTATAGTATCGTTGACTCCCAGATTAAGACTCCGTGCAATATTTGATGTGACCAGCACCCCTTTGCCCCCGGATTCCAGGAATGAACCTTCTGAAACCCAGTTACGCAGATTGGATGTGAGAGTGTCATACTGAGGTTCTATTCCGATAACTGCCCCGCCTCTTGTGTCTGCCCCGGAAGAGAACAGCGCAAAGGACTCCAGCCTCTTTGCAACCACAGTCACCTCTTCTGTTTTATCAATACTTTCGATCAGCTCCGGTTGCGGATAAAAGACATCATTTACCGAACGGCTCTCCCCGAAAGAAGGATCCTGAACCTGTATGTATCCCGTAGAGATTTTTACCATCATATCAATCATATTCTGATAAGTCCCGTTCATCATCGAACTCATCAGCGTAGATAATACAACCCCGAAAAAGATACTTGCAACCGTGATCAGCGTCCTTCTTCTGTTTCTCCACAGATTTCTCCAGGAAAGTTTAATGTAGTTCATATTGCGTGAATTTCAATTATCGTAATCTTCGCATGTTTTGCTGGGAAAAGAAAGAGTCATCTATCGGAATATTAAACTTTACATCTTTAATAATCACTACGGTTTTCTGATTCTTTCTATCAGCAGGAATGATCTCGATCCTTGTGGGAATGACCCTGGAATCCATTTTCTTAACCTCTGATGCTATCTCTGTCTTTACCAGGTAGCCATCCTCATCATAATACTCTGATTTAAACTGGATATACTCATCCTTGCTGATCCATTTTACAATCTTACCCCATACTACCGGAGCATCTTCGTGCGGAGTCATTTCGATAACCCAGCAATCAGCACCCCCGGCGTTTTCAGATCCCCTGAGCCGGTGAGTGTAATCTGTTACCATAGAAGACTCGTTGAGTATGTCGTCATTGGTATAATCAGAACCCATCCATCCATCAGACATCATTGAAGGGGGCAGTTTTATCATTCTTTCAATAGATGGCATCCAGTTCCACATCTCCTTTCCCCTCTTCAAAAATGCCTGTCCCTGCTCCTTTGCCGGATAGGTGATCAGTGTCATAGCCATATCCCTTTCTTTGCTCCAGCTTTTGAACTCAATGGTTCTCTCCCAGGCTGGACGGATAATTGACATTGTCATATTACTCTGTCCGGAGATCTCTCCGTTCCATTTCTCGTCAGCTTTTTTGATTATTTCAGTTGCATTTTGGGCTGAAAGCGAATATGGAATTATCACCGAAAGGATAAAAAACAGAAAACTTAGTCTGTTTATAAGTTTTTTCATATAATTATAGATTTTATATCTGATTTATGAGTACATTTTAATCACCTTATCTTTAAGTTTATCAAGGGTATATGCATCATTGCTCATAAGATAACCAAGTGCTATCCCGTCAATTATTGCTGTAAGAAGCCTCATCTCATTGAGAGGATCCTCTGCTCCCTCTCTTTGGAAATAATCAATTATGATTTTTGAGTAGTTCTCCAGCCTGTCACTGATGTTAGTCTCCGTAAGCCCTATAACAGCGGGTTGATGAATTATAGAGTAGAAGAGTTTCCAGAAATTTCTGTTTTTTCTCAATAGTGAGAAGGTCTTCCTTATAAAATATATCAACTCCTCCTTTGTCAACACTCCGTCCCGGTTTTTATCCAGTGAGTATATAGCAGTGTCGGCGCCAAAAATCACAATCTCTCTGAGTAGTTCCTCTTTGCTCTGGAAATAATTGTACATTAGGCCTTTGGAAATTCCGGCGTGTTCTGCAATATCACTGATTGTGGTCGTGTGAAATCCTTTAAGAGCAAATAGTTCAAGAGCAGAATCCATGATCTTTTTTCTGGCTGCTTCACGCTTGCCTTTATTTAAAGCACTCACATTTGTTTTGTTTATTTTTATTTTATTAGAGTCTGATTTGCTTTCTTTTAAAGCCATAATACAACGTTTTAAGTAGTTTATATTGACTGAACGGTCAGTCAAAATTAAATCAAATTTTTGATTCTGCAAATATTTTTGACAAAAGTCCCTTAAAAGTTTGAAGCAATAATGTTTTAGCCGAAAATTTCAGCTGTGAAAATGTAAATCTCAGCACTTTTCCAGCCATCCCACCCTATTCCGGCTTTATCCCTTGCACAATGTCCCAGAAACTCCTCCCTGCTCCAGCCGGTCTCGGTGGCTACCTGAGGCAGAAAGACACCCGACTTGCCTCCTTTTACAATATATATCCCATGTTTGCCAAGTATAATCTCCCCCGGGCTGCCGATCTTTTTTAAAGGAGAGAGAACTGATATCTCGATTTTTATATCCGGTAGCTCCTCTTCTGTGACCGTAGAGAACCGGTAATCTCTCAGAGAAGATGCGAATGCCATCTCCCTGACCATCTTCCACAAAGGCATATCTCCCGTAAGATGTCCTATGCATCCGCGGAGCCTCCCCTTTTTGTACAGGGTGACAAATGCTCCGCACTCAGACTCAAGAGAGGATGAAAGGAGTGCAGGATCAACAGAAAAGGTTGCCCTTTTCCCATGTTCTGCAGCATAAGTAACTGCCTCTTTTGCAATCCGGAGCAATATTTGTTGTTCCTCACCCGTCAGAAAGAATTCACTGCCGGTAGTTTGATTTGTAATATCTCTCATACAGTCGTTGGTTAATAAATATTATCTTCAAAGAGTTTGATCGGTATTCTTCTCCCCGGAAGGATTTATCCTGTGAGCAACTATTGCCCAATAGCCTACCACCTTCTCCTTGTCACCGTAATAGGGAGTGTCTCCGGAATTTTTGTAATCCACGGCATCGTACTTAAGCCAATCTTTGCCGGAGGTCATATAGAGAAGAGTGAGCACAGAGGACCATCCGCATATCGGTGTGGAGAGACCGGGGATCTTCTCCTGTTTGATGTTTTTAAGGGATTGCAGAAATTTTTCCGGATCGTTGGAAATTATTGAATCTTTGACGATTGTATCGGATCTTTTTGCATCCTGACAGGATGGATAGTGTGAAAAATCAGTACTGATTACAAAGAGGTTATCCGGTGTGAACCAGGGCATCAGAGCTTCTGCTATAGCTTTGCAAGTCTCTGCTCTCTGAGTGGCAATAATTACCGGTACAATGGAGTATCCTGGTGACAGGCTGCGATAAATAAATGGCAGCTGAACTTCAAGGGAGTGTTCATATATATGAGGAGAGGAGTCGGGTGTAAAGAGCCCGGGATGGGATTCAGCAAGAGAACTGGCAACTTGGTAATCAATGTTTTCCTTTCCGTAAGGCATTAAAAAATCACCTTCTGTAAAAAGAGATGCCCCATTAAAACTCACCCTATGGGATGTACCTATCACAAACACCCTTTTATAACTCTTTTCCACTTGGTTAAAG
>JALNXR010000336.1 GCA_023230265.1 Bacteroidales bacterium
ACTCATACAGGGATCTTCCTGAGCTTCTTAAAAGAATTAAACCCGGAGTAAAACAGATTAACACAGAGCTCTCTCCAAAAGAGACATACGCTGACATATCCGGAGTAAGAATGGATGAGAACGGGGTGAGCGCCTTTATCTCCATCACCCGGGGTTGCAATAATATGTGTGCTTACTGTGTGGTTCCCTATGTAAGAGGGGCAGAGAGAAGCAGGGACCCGGAAAGCATTGTTAACGAGGCAAAAACTCTCTTCGATAATGGATACAGGGAGGTGACGTTACTGGGGCAGAATGTCAATTCCTACAAATGGTCCGATCCTGATAACAATGAAGTTGTTATAGGTTTCCCGGAGCTGCTGGAGATGGTCGCTCAGATCAATCCCGGCCTGAGAGTGAGGTTTACCACCTCACATCCCAAGGATATGAACGAATCTGTCCTGTATACAATGCTAAAGTATCCCAATATTTGCCGTCACATTCATCTGCCTCTGCAGTCCGGTAGCAATGCTGTGCTAAAAAGGATGAACAGAAAATACACTACCGGGGAGTACCTGAGTAAGGTGGAGGCAATCAGAAGAATTATTCCTGAATGTTCAATAAGCACTGATATAATTGCAGGATTCTGTGGAGAGACTCAGGAGGATCATGTTGAAACCATGGAGGTTATGAAAAAGGTGGGATATTATACCTCCTTTATGTTCCAATACTCAGAGAGGCCCGGCACCAAAGCTGCGAGAGAGTTTCCTGATGATGTGCCTCATGATGAGAAGAACAGAAGACTGAACGAAATCATCGAATTGCAGAATATTCTCTCTCTTAATAGTAACCGGGAAGATATTGGTAAGGAGTTTGAGGTCCTGGTTGAGGGTAATTCCAAAAGATCAGCTTCCCAGCTATACGGACGGACCTCTCAGAACAAGGTGTGTGTGTTTGAGGCCGGAGGTCACAAAGTGGGAGATTTTGTAAAAGTGAGGGTTCTCTCCTGTACATCTGCCACTCTAAAATGTGAAGAAATCAAATAATAAAGAATCAACATAATGACAAAAATCAGTACAATCTACACCGGAAATCTCTATACAGAGGCTACCCATGTTAAATCAGGTAGTAAAATAATAACAGAGGCCCCGGAAGATAACAACGGAAAGGGTTCTAAGTTTTCACCAACCGATATGTTTGCCGCATCTCTCGGATCATGCATGCTTACAATAATGGGAATATCTGCTCAGGCTTACGGATTCTCCATTGACGGCACCAGAATTGAGACAGAAAAGATTATGGGAACTAATCCCAGAAGAGTGATTGAACTAAAACTGGATATTTATCTGCCAAGAAAAGACTACTCCGACAGGGAGATGAGGCTGATTGAAACCGCTGTAAAAACCTGCCCGGTTGCAAACAGCATTCATCCCGATATTATAAAGAATATCACTTACCATCTTCCGGAATAGTCAGAAAAATATGTAACGGCTGGTTCCCACACCTGCTGTCACCGACTTTTTGATCTCTCCTGAAGGGGAGAAAACCTTTACCAATGAATTGGAAGTGAAGCTCACCTCTGCAGTATAAATGTTTCCTGTATAAGGACTTACTCCGATACTGTAAAAGTATTCACCGGAAAAAATGGGTGTAATTGCCCTGTTTTTAACATTAACCTTATAGACTGCCGCAGATTCGGGCATATACTGGGCATTAAATACTGTATTGTAGGTATATATATTCTGCCCGCCCGGATCTGCGGCAATGTAACCATCCATACTGTCAACAGGAACTTCTGTAAATGAAAAGAGTGACAATGTCGCCGGGTCTATCTGTGCAACTCCCTCTCCTGCAAAAGAGATCCACAATTTCTGATACGCATCGGCAACAATATATTTTGCCCCGTTACTGACACCCGGGACAGTAATCAGATTTGTCCTTACAACTGTGTTTCCCTGGATATTAAAAACCGCTATCCCCTCTTTTACAGCCACAAACAATCTGTTGCCATAGAGATAAATCCCCTCTGCATCTGTTCCGGCAGCAACTTTTCCCAGAAGAGTATGTGTTGAATTACTGTATATTGCAATGTACGAATCAGTAAATTCCCAGACACCCTGATCAGTCACAGTGTGAGTGTAATCCCAGTTGGTGACATAGGTGTAATCTTCTGTAATTACCATACATCTTGGAGAGGCAAGTCCCTCTGTAATGGTTTTGTTTTTGTCTTCTGCGGTTAACGGATCTATATAGAGAATTTTATCGGGATAGTTGCAAATCAGAGCAGCCTCTTTATCCGGGGTAAGCACTCCGGAGATAATTGTAGCACCGATTGAGATCCCGTTTGCAGTTTCATAAACACGGTTGGTAATCTGACCACTCTCCTCATCGTAGAGCGAGAGGCTGGCAGAATGTTCGGTGTAATTACCCTGGTTGATCACAAGAACTCTCCCCTCAAACACCGTTTCCGGCCGGTTTTCCTTTGAACAGGAGAAGAGAAGAGAGAGAGAGAGTAACAGAGAGACTGAAATCTTAAATAGAGTTTTCATTATTAATGGTTTGTATTATATTCAACAGTTATTTTCAAATTATTCATTTCCAAACTTCCACCTTAACGAAACCTGAAAGTTCCGGCCCGGCATTGCATAAAACTTAACATTCTGGTAACGCACATTAAAAA
>JALNXR010000338.1 GCA_023230265.1 Bacteroidales bacterium
CTCTGCACCGAGCTTGTTCTTAGGCAGCATACCCTTTACGGCATGCTCAACTACTGCCAGCGGTTTGCGTTTGAGCAGCTCCTTTGGAGTCTCAAACCTCTGGCCTCCGGGATAGCCGGTGTGCCGGACATACACCTTGTCTGTGAGCTTGTTGCCCGTAAGACGGACCTTTGTAGCGTTAATAATGATTACATTATCTCCGCAATCCACATGAGGGGTGTAGTTGGCTTTGTTTTTACCGCGCAGGATCAATGCAACTCTTGAAGCAAGTCTTCCAAGTATCTGGTCGGTAGCGTCAATAACTACCCACTCCTTGGTGACATTCGATGCATTTGCCGACACGGTTTTGTAGCTCAATGTGTCCACTTTGTTGATTTTTAGATTAATATTATTAATAATGTTGCGATTTCCCTATAAAATAGGGGGCTGCAAAGATAGAATTAATTTTTAAAGTGACAAAATCCTGCTGATTTCGTGCCACTTTTTGTTTATCAGATTATGATTTGCACAGGCCTCTTCAAAGGGGGTAAATCGTATCTCATTTTTCACCTGACCAACCATGATACCACTTAATCCTTTAAGCAGTGCATTGACTGCCTCATATCCGAGCAGACTGGCCAGTACCCTGTCATTGCAGCTTGGGGAACCGCCCCTCTGGATATGACCAAGAGTGGTCACTCTTATTTCGTAATCAGGCAATATCTCCTTTACCTTTGAGGCGACACTTATCGCTCCGCCACCATCCTCCCCCTCAGCAACTATTATAATTCCCGAGGTTTTGTTCTTTCTGCGGTCCCTCTCCATATAGCTGCAGAGCTTTTCTA
Organism: Bacteroidales bacterium; assembly: GCA_023230265.1. Lineage (GTDB taxonomy): Bacteria > Bacteroidota > Bacteroidia > Bacteroidales > UBA932 > Bact-08. The sequence continues at coordinate 825 of JALNXR010000338.1, forward strand.
TATCAGTATGCACTTCGGGGATAAGGGCAGCCTCAGCACCGGTTGCGATTGCAGTGTTGAGAGCTATGAATCCTGAATCTCTTCCCATCACCTCTACAAAAAATATTATATTGTGGGAGTCAGCAGTGTCCCTGATCTTGTCAACTGCTGACACTGCAGTGTTTATTGCCGTATCAAAACCGATAGTTGTATCGGTCCCGCAGATATCATTGTCAATTGTGCCCGGGATTCCCACTACAGGTAATCCGAACTCATTGCAAAGCAGGTTTGCAGCACGGAAGGAGCCGTCGCCGCCTATTACCACCAATCCGTCTATGCATGCTTCTCTGAGAGATTCAACCGCCCTCTCCCTGATCTCCCTCTCTCTGAATTCAGGGCACCTGGATGATTTAAGCATTGTCCCTCCCTGGGATATGATTTTGGAAACGGAGTGAGACTGCATACTTATAAACTGTCTGTTTAAAAGCCCTGAAAAACCCCTCATCACACCAACCACCTCCACTCCTTCGTAAATAGCCGTCCTTACAACCGCTCTTATTGCAGCATTCATCCCCGGAGCATCTCCTCCGGAGGTAAGTACACCAATTCTTCTTATATTGGTTTTGTGTTTCATAAAAGCTGGTCAGGGTGCAAAATTACTCTTTTTTATTACTATTCAAATTTCTACTTTTGCACCATGAAAATTGCAGACACCGATCTTGGAGAGAAGCCTTTGTTCCTTGCCCCGATGGAGGATGTGACGGATGTCTCCTTCAGGTATATCTGCAAAGAGTACGGGGCAGACATGCTCTATACCGAGTTTGTCTCCTCTGACGGATTGATAAGGGATGCAGCTTCATCCCTGAAAAAACTGGAGATATTTGATTATGAGAGACCAATCGGGATCCAGATCTACGGTCACATCCCCGGGGCCATGGTTGCGGCAGCCCTGATAGCTGAGGCTGCAAATCCGACTCTTATTGACATCAATTTCGGCTGTCCTGTTAAGAAGATAGCTGCAAGAGGGGCAGGATCAGGGATGATGAAATACCCGGACAGGATGGTTGAGATCACTAAAATGGTGGTCAATGCCGTTAAACTCCCTGTGACAGTAAAGACCAGATTAGGATGGGACGATGAGAGCAAAAACATTCCGGAACTGGCCGAGAGGCTTCAGGATGCAGGAATAGCTGCGATCACCATACACGGCCGGACAAGGGCTCAGTTGTACAAGGGAGAGGCTGACTGGAGCCTTATAGGAGAGGTTAAAAAGAATCCGAGAATCAAAATACCGGTGATAGGGAACGGAGATATTAATTCGCCTCAGGCTGCTGCAGAAGCCTTTGAAAGATACGGTGTTGACGGGATAATGATTGGGAGGGCAAGCTACGGAAGACCCTGGCTGTTCAGAGAGATTAAACATTTTCTCAGGTACGCAGAACTTTTGCCCGAACCCGGTATTTCAGAAAAAGTGGCCCTTGCCAAAAGACATCTTAAGAAATCTGTAGAGGTAAAGGGAGAAAGGAGAGGGATGCTTGAGATGAGAAGACACCTGTCTGCTTATTTTAAGGCTCTTCCCAATTTCAGGGAGTACAGGCTTAAACTTGTAACAGAAAATGACCCTGCCCAACTAATAAAAACACTTGACATAATTGAATCTGTTTACGAAAACTATCAAAAGAACTGAATAAAACATGACAACTGCCATCCTCAATAAGATTATTCTTTTTCCTGTGTATTTCACACTAAAGCTGCGCCATTTTCTTTTTGATTCAGGGATTTTTAAATCAAAGAGATATGATATTCCGGTAATTTGCGTTGGCAATCTGTCAATGGGAGGCACAGGAAAG
>JALNXR010000339.1 GCA_023230265.1 Bacteroidales bacterium
GTCTTAAACAGTTAAGGGCCAGGGATATAATGTCTAAGAATCCAAAGACTGTAGAGATTGGGGAACTGGCTGTTAACGCATTTAACATTATGGAAAAGAACAAAATCACATCTGTGGTTGTTCTTGATAACGGAAAATATGCAGGCCTTGTTCATATACACGATATAATAAGAGAGGGAATAGTATGAATATGAAAGAGTTTGATCCTAATGACATAGGGATTGCCAACGGGAACTTTTTTGCTCTTCCATATAATGTCAGTGAATCGGATATCGTTCTTATAAGTGTCCCCTGGGATGTAACCACCTCTTACCGGGACGGTACCCACAAAGGACCTATGGCAATAATGGATGCATCTCTGCAGGTGGATCTCTTTGATCCGCTCGTTCCTGATGCATGGGAAACCAGAATTGGTACCTTAAAGGAAGAGATTGTCTCTCAGCAGGAGAACAGCCGGTTCAGAAAGATAGCCTCACAGGTGATAGAGGAGCTCGGAGAAGGCGCAGATCAGAAAGGTCTGGTCCAAATGACTGACTCTGTCAACCGCGCCTCCCTGCAACTCAATAAATCTCTGTATCATAAAGCAAAGGAGTATATCGGTAAAGGAAAGATTATCGGTGTTGTCGGAGGGGACCACAGCGTTCCTCTTGGGGCAATCAAAGCTGTGGCAGAAAAGTATGAGAACTTTGGAATTCTCCACATAGATGCCCACGCAGACCTGAGAAAAGCTTATGAGGGATTCCGTTATTCCCACGCATCAATAATGTATAACTCCCTGAACGAGATTAAGAACATCACAGCCCTTACACAGGTGGGTGTGCGCGATTTTTGCCAGCAGGAAAATGACATGATAATGACTGATCCCCGGATAAACTGCTTCACTGATTCCATAATCAGAAAAAACAGTTTTGACGGAGGGAGCTTCTCTGATCAGTGCAAAGAGATCATTGCGACACTACCGGACAATGTATATATAAGTTTTGACATAGACGGACTCTCCCCCGGACTTTGCCCCAACACCGGAACTCCTGTGCCCGGCGGATTGAGCTTCAGGGAGGCAGATTACCTGCTTTGGCAGCTGGCAACCTCCGGGAAAAGGATTGCCGGATTTGACCTCTGCGAGGTCTCCCCTTCTGAGAATGACGAGTGGGATGCCAATGTGGGCGCAAGGATACTGTTTAAACTCTGTATCTATACAGGTCTGAACCTTAAAAGTTTTAATGTTTAGAGATGAAGAGAACGTTTTCAAGAAAAAGGTATAACCGTCAAACCGGGATAGAAAACATATTTAAAGTCTTTGTTAAGGGGCAGTCCACAGGCGGTATAATTCTGTTGATCTGCACAATAGTTGCGGTTATCTCAGCTAATTATGAAGGACTTGGATTTATATCAGAATTCTGGGAGAGAAACCTGAGCATCTCCTTGGGGGAGAGGGTAATAGACATGCCTCTGGTTGACTGGATCAATGATTTTCTGATGGTTATCTTCTTCTTTATGGTAGGGCTGGAGATAAAACGGGAAATGGTGGCAGGGGAACTCTCCTCCCTAAAGCAATCTCTGCTCCCGATTGGTGCAGCAATGGGTGGAATGGCAGTTCCTGCCCTGCTCTATACAGTTTTCAACTACGGCACCGAAACCCAGAGTGGATGGGGAATCCCGATGGCAACAGATATCGCTTTTGCATTGGGCATACTCTCCCTGCTGGGCAAAAGAGTGCCTGTTTCTATTAAGGTATTTCTAACGGCACTTGCAATTGCTGACGACCTGGGAGCAATAGTCGTTCTTGCAATATTTTACCCCTCTCACTCTATCAATCCCGAAATGGTTATCTACGCAGCAGCAATAATCACTCTGCTTTTTGTGATGAACCGTATGCAGATCTACAATTCTGCCATCTACATAATATCAGGTTTTGCACTTTGGCTTTTTATACTCTGGTCCGGAATACATCCCACGATAGCCGGAGTTCTGCTTGCTATGACAATCCCTGCGAGAACACCGGTTAATGAACTTAAATTTTTTGTCAGAAACAAATATTTGCTGAATAAATTCAGGGAGAACAGCCAGAACCGGATTAAGGTAATTTCAAGTCCACGGCAACAGGAGATCATTTTCAGCATGCACAGCAATCTCCATAATATAACACCGCTTATTAACAAATTCGAACACCAGCTAAATCCTCTGGTTACGTTTATCATTATGCCGCTGTTTGCCCTTGCAAATGCAGGGGTTAAAATCGATTTGCATACTATAACCGGTTCCATTCCTCCGATATCTGCAGGGATAGCTGCAGGTCTGCTGATAGGTAAACCCGTAGGGATATTCCTTTCAAGTTGGATACTATGTAAACTCAAGCTTGCTGCTTTACCGGAAGGAGTCAAGTGGAAACAGATATTTTCTGTAGGAATTATTGCAGGAATTGGATTTACAATGTCTATCTTTATAGATAATTTGGCATTTGAAAATAAACTTTTAGTTGATACCGGAAAGGCCTCAATATTAATCACATCGCTGGCAGCTTCAGTTTTGGGACTGGTGGCGGTTTATATAACATCGGGACTAAACAAACAAAATAAAACCAATTAATTACAAATTAAAACACAATGAAAACATTAAAAATTCTTTCTGTTCTGGCAATTAGTGCCGCTGTA
>JALNXR010000039.1 GCA_023230265.1 Bacteroidales bacterium
TTTCTCACAAAAGCGACAGATTGCGCCTCAGTTTCCCGGAGGGGTTGCTAATTTAAAAGAACAGCTTACAAGAAATCTCAGAAGAGAATTTAAGGATTTTGAAGATCATCCCCAAACTTTAAGAATCAATTTTTCTGTCACAGAAAAAGGGAAATCATTCAATGGAACTGCACCCGGATTTATTGATCAGAAAGTTCAGAAAAAAATTGCCAGGGCTGTTCGCAGACTTCCAAGGTTTAAACCAGGTAAGGCTGATGGAATAGCAATCACAAGCGATGTTAGTATTGAAATTGAACTATGATCAGACAACTTTTTGACATCATAGCTGTTTGTATTATATAAAATTGGAGTACTTTTGTAAATTATTATAAGAATTATACCAATAAAACAAGTAAAATGAAAATTGACGCAAACAAAGTTGTTGCATTGTCATACACTTTAAAAGTAGATGGGGATGTGATGGAGACAGTAACTGCAGACAAACCCATGGAGTTTATATTTGGGACAGGTTATCTGCTCCCGAAATTTGAAGATAATGTTTTTGGCAAATCTGCCGGAGATGCTTTTGAATTTGTCCTTACATCAAAGGAGGGCTATGGAGAGGTCAATCCTGACGCCATAGTTGAATTGCCAAAAGATCTGTTTATGATTGACGGGAAAATAGAAGATGGTCTTCTTACTTTGGGAAATGTACTTCCAATGCAGGATTCTGACGGGAACAGACTTCAGGGCACTATAGAAGAGATAAAGGAAGATGTGGTAGTCATGAACTTCAACCATCCCCTTGCCGGATCCGATCTTCATTTCACAGGCAGTGTTGTATCTGTAAGAGAGGCAACAGCAAGCGAACTCACCAACGGTCTTTACGGGGAGAAATCTTCATGCAGCACCGGTGATTGTTCTGGTTGCAGCGGATGCCACTAAGCAGAGATTTTTCAGATCAAAAATTATCCAGAACTCTTGATAGGGGTACACTGTCCAGAGAGGCAGTGTATCCTTTTTTAAATTTATAATAACCTGTTATTGCAATCATTGCTGCATTATCAGTTGTAAACTTAAACTCAGGGAGATAGTATTTCCAACCTCTTGCCAGACTTTCTGACACCACCCTCTCTCTCAATGCCGAGTTTGCAGAAACTCCCCCACCAAGTCCGATCTCGTTGATTCCGGTCTCCTTTACTGCCAGGATCAATTTCGCCATAAGAATATCGATCAGAGTCTGCTGAAATGAGGCACAAATATCATTGATATTTTTCTCTATAAAAGCCGGATCCTCTTTGATCCTGTCCCTTAGGAAATACAATAACGAGGTTTTGACCCCGCTAAAGCTGTAATCCAGCCCTTTTACCACCGGTTTTGAAAACCGGAAAGCCTTTTTATTACCGCTTTTTGCCAGCCGGTCCACAACCGGTCCACCCGGATAACCCAGACCGAGCAGTTTTGCACACTTATCAAAGGCTTCACCCACAGCATCATCAATTGTTTGTCCAATTATGGAAAAATTGAGATAATCATCTACCCTTACTATCTGGGTGTGTCCCCCCGACACCAGAAGGGCAAGAAATGGAAATGAGGGGTGTCCGCTCTTTTTTAAAGGATCTTTAATAAAGTGGGAGAGTAAATGTCCCTGCAGATGGTTCACATCAACAAGAGGCTTTCCAAGTGAAATTGCAAGGCCCTTTGCAAAAGAGACACCCACCAGCAGAGAGCCCAGCAGACCGGGTCCTCTTGTAAAGGCAATGGCATCTATCTCGCCGGGGCGCACTCCGGCTGACTGCAAAGCACTGTGAACAACCGGAACAATGTTCTGCTGATGTGCCCTTGATGCCAGTTCAGGAATTACACCTCCGTACCGGCTATGTACCTCCTGCCCCGCCATAATATTGGATAGCAGTATCTCATCCCTTATTACTGCAGCAGATGTGTCGTCGCAGGAGGATTCTATGCCAAGTATTGTTATCATAGATTCAATTATTCCGCAAAAATGGCTCTTTTTTTTTCAAACCACTATATATATTTGATTAAATTTGTAAATTAAAGGAATTGCAGATTAAACTACTGAGAAAAATAGTGATAGCAATAGCAGCTGTTATGGGGATAACTGTGGCAGCATTGCTTATTGCCCTTCAGAATCCCTCGTTGCAGAGCAGGGTTGCGTCAGGCATAATTAAATCGGCAACAAAGAATTTTGATGGAAAGGTATCTGTGGGTCAGGTCTGCTATGTGTTCTTTAATGACCTGATCATTAAAGATTTTTCTGCAATTACAAGTGACAACGACACACTCGTTTGTTGCGAAAAGCTGTCAGTGAGTTTTTCGGCAAAGAATCTTATTGCAGGAAAATTGCGATTCAGAAGTGTTTACCTCTCAAACGGGATATTTAAACTGATAATCTACCCCGATTCTACAAATTCAATCTCCAGGTTGCTTGGAAAAACCGGGGGAGAAAATATTCATACTGATAAGATTGAGGTTGATAAAAGCAAGGTAGATACAACAGATGCTACCGTCACATCAGAGTTTTTTCCGGACATCAGGGTAAGGAATCTCAAGATTGACAATATGGCCTTCTCATTTGTAAACCTTGTCAAAAAGGAGAACGGAGTAAAGAGGGAGAAGGGAATTGACTTCTCTGATCTTGAAATTGACAACATAAATCTGGAAGCTTCCGGGATAAGAAGAGATTCATCTGATCTGAGAGCAAATATTAAAGAGCTCTCTTTTGATGAAAAAAGCGGTTTCAGACTGCGTAAAATGAATTCAGAAGCCAGATTCGGCCGAAGGGGACTAACTCTTACCAATCTCTTTCTCAATGACGGAATCTCTGAGATAAAATCAGAAAAGCTCTCCTTTATATACAGCTCCCTTTCTGCTTTCAACCATTTTACGGACAGTGTGATGATTCATGCCTCCCTGGACGACTCTTACATCAATCTTAAAACAATAGGGTACTTTGCCCCCTCCCTTCTCACAAACAATCTATCCTTTCGTGCAACCGGGATCCTCTCCGGAAGTGTAAACAATATCCGCACTGATAATCTGAGAATAACTTCCAAAAGCGGACTGACTTTTGCCGATGTAAAGGCCAGGATATCCGGACTCCCCATAATTGAGGAGACAATGGCTTTTATTGACATTGCTGCCCTGACAACCACGACCCCTGATATAGCCTCAATCCTGAACTCAATAAATCCTCTGAACAAAAATACATTCCTCTCAAAATTATCACCTCTTGTAAAATACAGCTTTACCGGGAGAATCGCGGGTCTTTTTACCGACTTTGTTGCCAACGGAGACCTCACTTCCAATATCGGCAATATCTATATGGATGTTCTGCTCAGAGAGAGCCGAGAAGAACATGGGCTTGAGATAGAGGGCAAACTGGTGACGGATAATTTTAACATAGGAGAGCTTATCCGGAACAAGAGCCTGGGTGAGATCACTCTCAGCAGCAATATGTCTGCTCTTTTAAGGGATGAGCAGAGCGGTGGCAGCAATTTTTACATAGACAGTATCCGGATTAAAAAAATTGAGTTCAACAAATACGCTTACAGTAATATCTACTCTGTAGGCAGTTATGTTAATAACCGTTTTGACGGAAGGATAATCTGCCATGATCCCAACCTGGATTTCATATTTCAGGGGGTAATCGGACACTCTAACAAAGAGGATTCCTACTATGATTTTTATGCCGATGTAATTCATGCAGATCTGGCAGCGATAAATTTTGATAAAAGAGATACCGTTTCTACAGTAAGCTTCAGAACACTTGCCAATTTCACAAGAAAAGCATCGGGAGACATTCTTGGGAATATCAGTGTCAAATCTCTGGATTACAGTAACAGAAACGGATTTTTTAATGTTGGGGATATCTCTATCAAATCTCTTTCCGGTACCAACAACTACTCTGTATCACTCAACTCCTCCTTTGCAGATGCTACCTACACCGGCTCAGATTTTCTTACAACCTTTCTTAAGAGGATTACCGGCGCAACACTATCCAGACACCTTTCATTCCTTACAGATTCCAAAGAGACTTATAATGAGTCACAAAGAGAACATTACAACCTCAGTCTGAATTTCCATGACACAAAAGCTATTGCCCAGATGATACTTCCCGGGTTGAAAATCGCAGAGAAGAGCGCTCTTAAAATCAATATTTCGGAGGAGGGTAAATTGGAAATGAGTTATAAATCTGCAGAATCCGGATTTGGGAAAAATAGTGCAGAAGATATTGTTCTCTCTCTCTCTTCTGACCTTGAGCAGATAAAGGGAAGCGTGAGATCGTCAGGCGTCTCTGTATCGGGAATTCAAACCGGATCTGTAGGTTTGGATCTCGCATCAGCATTAAACAAGGTATCACTGAGGGGTTTAATACGGAGCGGGAAAGAGGAGAAAAACAGCTTTAACCTATCCTCTGATATAAATATTGTCCTTGCAGAAGAAGATAGCTCCCTTATATATGAAATCAGACTTAATCCCGTAGAATTCAACATAAACAGCAATGTATGGCACCTCCCGGAATCGAGGATTACAATCCGCGACAGCTTATACGTCATAGAAGGATTTGCAATAAGCAACGGGGATCAGCATCTTTTTGCCGATGGCAGGATCTCACCTCTGCAAACAGACACTCTTTCTCTGATAATAAACAAATTTGACATCTCCCCTGTTAACATGTTCCTCTCACTTCCATTTCCTGTAGAGGGAAGATTATCCGGAAAAGCTGCAGTCAGTGAGGTGTTTGGAAATTTAAAACTGATAATGGATCTCAAAGCAGAAGAGATGAAGATCTCCTCTGAGGAATTCGGCAACCTTAAGATACTAAGCAGCTGGAACAGCAAAGACAAAAACTTTGATATTTCCCTCAAAAACAATCTCGGGAAGAGAGAGCCACTTACTGTAGAAGGTAAGTTTATCCCTTCATCTAAAAAACTTGACTTATATGGAAAGCTTGACAGCCTGAATGTTAACTATTTCGAACCGGTGTTTGAGGGTATTTTATCTAATCTCAGCGGCTCCTTATCGGGGAATTTAACTCTCAGCGGACCGGTCAGCGAATTAACTCTCAGCAGTGACAACAGCGTTGCAAATAAACTTGGATTTACTGTTGACTTTACCAACGTTCCCTATACTGTAGAGGGACCTCTTTTGCTTAATCCACAGGGGGTGACTGTCAATAATGCCACAGTAACTGACCGTTTCGGGAACAGGGGAAGAGTTAACGGGGGGCTTACATACAGCCATTTTAAAGATATGGGGCTAAATCTTAATATGAATGTAAGGAATATGGAGTGTCTGAACACATACCAGACAGAGAGCAGTGCTTTTTACGGCAGGGCCTTTGGTTCCGGCAGGGTTTCAATTTCAGGTCCATTCGACAAGGTTCTGCTGGATATTTCGCTAACCACTAACAAAAACACAGAGCTTCACATTCCACTTCAATCTACATCAGAGGCAGCCAACAGCGACCTGCTCCGTTTTGTCCCGTTCAACAGCCAGGAAGATGAGAGAGCCACAGAAACAAAAGTCACAGAGGAAGACTCTTTGAGGAAGAGCTCCTCAGACCTGATGGTAAAGTTCAGAGGAAATGTCACTCCGGATGCCGCTTTGATGATTGAGATAGACAAATCAGTAGGTGATGTTATCACCGGATACGGGACCGGACTGATAACAATTGATGTGCAGCCTTCCAGAGACCTCTTTAATATTCAGGGTGACTACATAATTGAGAGCGGGTCCTACAAGTTTGTGCTTCAAGGTCTTTTCAACAGGGATTTCACTATTCAGGAGGGAGGCAATATCGGCTTTAACGGAGATATTATGAAAACAAACCTCAATCTCACCGCAAACTACAGAACCAAAGCCTCAATAAATACCCTTATCTCGGACACAAGTTCTGTAAGCAGCAGGAGAAATGTGGATTGTCTTATCAATCTTACAGGCCCGTTAATGAATCCCAATATTGGATTTGATATTCAGATTCCAGACCTGGACCCCCTTACAAAATCCAGGGTGGATGCAGCTCTCAACACAGAGGATAAAATTGTCAAGCAGGTTATGTCTCTTTTGGTATCAGGAAGCTTTATTCCGGATATTCAGTCAAGTATCGTCAATAACTCCACAATTTTATACTCTAATGCCACAGAAGTTCTCTCCAACCAGATAAACAATATTTTCAAACAGCTCGATATTCCTCTTGATCTTAGCTTTAACTATCAGCCCGGTCAGAACGGAAGGGACCTGTTTGATGCTGCAGTTTCTGCCCAGCTTTTTGACAACAGGGTTATTGTCAATGGCAATATAGGTAATTCAAGATATCTTAACAAAGGGAGCAGTGTAGTGGGAGATCTGGAGGTGGAGATAAAACTGGACGAAGATGGACGATTCAGGGCAAAAGCCTTTTCCCACTCTGCCGACCAGTATTCTAATTACCTGGACAACAGTCAGAGAAACGGAATCGGGATTGTTTATCAGGAGGAGTTTTCGACTTTGAGCGAATTGATTAACTCTCTGTTTATGAGCAAAACCAGAAGAGAGCAGATTGCAACTGAGAGAGAGAACAGACTTCGTGGGAGAATAGAGGCACAGCCTGCTGCCGGGCAGAGGACAAATCAATAACTATTCTCAGCTTTATTCCTTTAATACATCAGATCGTAATCTCAACGATTTTCCCTATTAAATCCGGATCATACACTCGTTCAACCCTGATATAATTCCCTGTATAACCGTACATCATACCCCCTCTCCGGGTACTTTCGAAGAGAACCTTTTCCCTTCTTCCCGTATTGAGTTTCAGGAAATCACTATGGAATTTTTCATTCATCTCCATGAGCCTCCTTACTCTCTCTTTTTTAATCCTCTCATCCACCTGGTCCCGGAAAGTGGCTGCTGGTGTATTATTTCTTCTGGAATAGGGAAAAATATGTATAAATGAGGGATTTATACTCTCTAGAAATCTGCAGCTCTCCAAAAAACCCTCCTCATCCTCTCCGGGGAATCCGGTGATAAGATCGATACCGATAAAAGCAAAAGGCATTAATTTTCTTATCAGCTCAGTTTTATTTCTGAAATCTCCTGTAGTGTAACGTCTTCTCATGGCCGAGAGTATCTTATCCGATCCCGACTGCAGAGGAATGTGAAAATGGTGAAGGAACTTGCCTCCTGAGGCTATGTGTTCCAATATCTCACCGGTTATCAGATTTGGCTCGATCGAGGATATCCTGTAGCGCTCAATTCCCTCCACACTCTCCAGTGCATTCATAAGAGAGATAAAACTCTCCCCGGTGCTCTTGCCGTAATCTCCTGTGTTGACTCCTGTGAGAACAATCTCTTTGATTCCACCGGCAGCTATCTGTTCTGCCTGATTTACCAGTGCTGCAACCGGGATGTTTCTGCTTCTTCCCCTTGCAAGCGGTATGGTACAGTAAGAGCAATGATAGTCACATCCGTCCTGAACTTTTAAGAAGGATCTGGTTCTTTCATCAGAAGAGTAGGCAGGGAATATAGTTCTCAGCCTTGATATTTCACATGGATATGAGCGGGATGTTTCCGTGCTCTCTTTACCTCTTCTTCCGCTCTCTATCTCACTCACTCTGACATAGAGATTATGTTTTTGATCAGCACCCAGTACAAGGTCCACGCCCTCTATACTCAGAATCTCATCGGGCTTAAGCTGAGCATAGCATCCGGTAACTGCCACGACAGCATCCGGATTTTGGGAACGGAGCCTTCTTATCAGATTTCTGCTCTTCTTATCAGCATGTTCTGTTACAGTGCAGGTATTTATTACATATATATCTGCTTTTGAGGTGTGAGATACCCTCTTGTAACCGTTAAGTTCAAACTCACGGCAAAGAGCAGAACTCTCAGAAAAATTGAGTTTACACCCCAGTGTCACAAACGCAACTTTACCACTCATAAGCTCATTACTACTCTTGCAGCCTCAACCTTGCCCCCAACCGGCGGATTCAGTTTTGAAATAGAAATCGTAGCACTCTCAATAGTGGGGAATCTCTCTTTAAAAGAGGAGAGTATCCGGAAGGCAACATTTTCCAGCAATTTCGACGGGATCGCCATCTCTCTGCTTATCAAGCTATAAACCTCCTGATAATTGAGTGCATCCTTTAGTTCATCGGATTTGCCAGGTGTTATTACATCTGCCTGAGCAGAAAATGAAACCAGAAATTTATTCCCGATTATCTGTTCCTCTTCAAAATGTCCGTGATATGAGTAGAACTCCATGTTTAGAAGTTCCACCTCTCCCTTAACCGTGGTGTCGATTGTCATAATATAAAAATGGCTGGTTTTTTGTTCAGTTCCGGTAAATGGTTTTGCCACTCTCCGATTGTCATTGTCTTTATAAACTCCTGGTCTGTAGTTACTGATGCAGCAATGCAGAGCAGTTTCCCTTTGCGGCAAACCTGAAGAATATCATTAAGCAGTGCATTGTTCCTGTAAGGAGTTTCGATAATTATCTGTGTCTGGCCCTTCTGGTCCGAGAGCCTCTCAATCTCTCTTATTGCCTCCCTTCTGGCCTCTGATTTGACAGGAAGATATCCCCGGAATGCAAAAGACTGCCCGTTCATTCCGGAGGCCATAAGTGCCAGAAATATGGATGAGGGGCCCGAAAGGGGAACTACTTTAATTCCCTCTTTATGTGCCAGCTCCACCAATTTTGCTCCCGGATCGGCTACTGCAGGCAGTCCTGCTTCTGAAATCATACCCATCCCCTCCCCTGCTGCGGCGATCTTAATGTATTCCTCAACCGCACTGTCAGGAGTGTGCTCGTTGAGAGTATAGAAATTAAGTGTATCAATTCTGCCTTTGAGACCGGCTTTGGAAAGATATCTTCTTGCGGTTCTAATATCTTCTACAACAAAGTGCTTTAAAGAGGCAATTACTCCGGTTACCCCCTGCGGAATGACCTTGTCGATGTCTGTATCACCTAATGGTGAAGGTATTAAATATATAGTCCCTTTCATAAAATTTCCCAAAGGTAGAAATTTTTCCTATCTTTATGGTGTGAATAGATCTTCTGAGACAAGGCTAACATTTCTGGGAACAGGAACATCGCAGGGAGTTCCCATGATAGGCTGTCATTGTGATGTCTGCTCCTCCACCGATCCCAGGGATAAAAGGCTGCGCTCTTCTGTACTGATAGAGACAAACGGAATATCTGTGGTAATAGATGCGGGACCTGACTTCAGGCAACAACTGCTCCGTGAAAATATTGAGCATCTGGATGCAATCCTGCTTACACATGAACACAAGGACCACACCGGAGGTCTGGACGATGTGAGAGCATTCAACTACTTTACCGGAAAACCCTTTCCTGTATATTGTGAACAGAGGGTGAAAAAGGCTCTTTGCAGGGAATATGCTTATGCCTTTGAAGAGAGCAGATATCCGGGTGCCCCCGAATATGATATCAGAACCATAGATGAGTCTGTGTTCTCTGTAGATTCTGGTCAGAACAAGATAGAAATACTCCCCGTCAGGGTATTTCATTATACTCTCCCTGTACTGGGATTCAGAATAGGGAAACTGGCCTACATCACAGATGCAGGGCGGATTGAAAGAGAAGAGATGCTTAAACTTAAGCATCTGGAAATATTAGTATTAAACACCGTGAGGAGAGAACCGCATATCTCTCATTTCAGTCTCAGAGAAGCTATTGAGGTTGCACGTGAGACCGGTGCAAAGAGGTGTTTTCTTACCCATCTGTCACACCAGATTGGAAGACACTCAGAGCTGTCGGCTGAACTCCCGGATGGTATTGAAGCGGCTTATGACGGATTAAGGCTTGTGCTTTAATGCTCTAATAACAAAATTTTGATTATGAAGGAAAATAGTTTGAAAAGATGGGGGAGAGTTATGCCCTTGCTTGTAAAAGCTGCAAAAGAGAGCCGTGAAGAGGAGATTTTTTTTGAATATCTCAGATCAGAGGCTGTGAAGATTGTTAACTTACCAAAATCTGAGAATTCAAAAGAGTGTGCACTTACTGTTATAGAGATGCTTACACATGAAAAGAGATCGGTGTTTGAGCTCTCCAAAGGCAAAAAGATCTACATAGAGACATTTACAATGTTGTGGGAGTATCTTAACGGCACAACACAAACAGATACAGACGAAGACCTCACGGAGGACCTTTTCCATTTACTATCAGGGATGTATAGTCTTGAGGAGAGGGCTCCCTATTCCAGGGGAACTCTGTTCAGGCATATGAAGAGATGGCCCTCAGGCCTGGATAAAGAGATCCGGGGAAAAAGGGAACAGAATAAGGAAAGGATAATTGAACTGCTGATAGACAAAATAGAGAGGAGGCATCATGTTGCTTCCAGATATTCCTATCCATCAGGAGCTACCCGGGAGGAGAAGAGAGAAATTACCAGGCACTGGTGGGAGGACTTTAGATTTCACCTTTCCATGGCCGTAAAAACCCCGGGAGAATTAAACCACTTTTTGGGAGAATCTTTGAGCACTAAGCTTATGAGGATTCTAAGCAAAGGAAAAAACAAGGGTATACCTTATTTTGTAACCCCATACTATCTCTCTTTGCTGAATATTGATAATAAAGGATTTGACGATTCAGCCATCAGGAGTTATGTGCTCTATTCCGAATCCCTTGTCAATACGTACGGAAATATTAAAGCATGGGAAAAAGAGGATATTATTGAGAATGGAAAACCAAATGCAGCCGGGTGGTATCTTCCTGAGGGACACAATATCCACCGGCGTTACCCGGAAGTTGCCATCATGATACCCGATACCAGGGGGAGAAGCTGCGGCGGCCTTTGTGCATCCTGCCAGAGAATGTACGATTTCCAGAGCGAGAGATTAAATTTTGATTTTGATGCCTTAAAACCAAAAGAGAGCTGGGACGTTAAACTCCCCAAGCTGATGCACTATTTTGAAACCGACTCGCAGATAAGAGATATACTTATCACAGGAGGAGATGCCCTGATGACCAGAAATAAGCCTTTGGCCAAAATTCTGGATGCGGTAGCTGTAATGGCAGAAAGTAAGAGAGAGGCTAATAAAAAAAGGGAGGCAGGAGAGAAATACGCTGAGATACAGAGAGTGAGACTGGGGTCAAGACTTCCTGCATACCTTCCGTTCAGAATAGAGGATGATCTTATTGATATTCTCCGCAACTTCCGGGAGAGAGGTCTCAGGGCGGGAATCCGTCAGTTTGTCATTCAAACCCATTTTCAGACACCTCTGGAGATAACTCCGGAGGCTAAACGGGCAATAAAGATGCTTTTGTCTGCCGGATGGATAATAACCAACCAACTGGTATTCAATGCAGCAGCTTCACGAAGGGGTCATACAGCCAGACTTAGACAGGTTTTAAATTCTCTTGGAGTAATAACCTATTATACATTTTCGGTTAAGGGTTTTAAGGAGAATCACACCCTCTTCTCCCCTGCTGCAAGGTCAATGCAGGAGAAGGAGGAGGAGAAGAGTCTCTCTCCAATGAGTGAAGAGCAGAAGAAGAGGCTTTTAGAAATAGTAAACAGCGGTGAGAACATCTATTATAAGATCAAAGAGTTCCTCAAAGAAAACAATCTTTTGTTTTTTCCTACCGACAGAAACGTACTCAACTTGCCTGCGATAGGTAAGAGTATGACCTTTAAGCTTATAGGTATCACTGCAAAAGGCGAGAGAATTCTGAGGTTTGATCACGATAAAACACGGATTCACAGCCCAGTGATTGACAAAATGGGTGAAGTATACATTGTTGAAAACCGTTCGGTGGCCTCCTATCTGAGAGAGCTTGAAGGGATGGGAGAAAAAATTTCCGAATACAGCTCTATATGGTATTACACTTCCGGGGAAACCGAACCTCAGAGCAGAATATTTGATTACCCATCATTTGAAGAGGAGGTAACTGTTAAGATGACAAATATTGGAATTATTGATTAAAATTAATTTTTAAATTTATTATTTCTGATAAATAAGGTATATTTGCAGCCTGAACCGGGGCGTGGCGCAGTTGGCTAGCGCACTTGCATGGGGTGCAAGGGGTCGAATGTTCGAGTCATTTCGCCCCGACTCAAAATAAAAGAGGGTGTCCAAAAAGCAATTTTGAAGTGAACCCCAAAAGTTAGACCAAAAACTTTTGGGGTTTTATCATGAAATATCCTTTTGAAGAAAGACTAAAGATTTTAAAATCATATTTGTCTGGATTGACATGCGAAGATATCACCG